>JAITNI010000148.1 GCA_031290535.1 Zoogloeaceae bacterium | reverse complement strand
GGGAGAGTTCCGCCAACACCAGCGCCCGACCCCAGCCACGGGCGGAATGACCAGAAGGATAAGCGCCATTCCAGGATAACCAGACTTCATCATACGGCGTACAGGTCTTGCCGGACATGTTGAAAAAGGCGAAGGGGCGGATGCGTTTGTATTGATCTTTGGCGCTGTTGATGCTTGCCGCCAGATATTGATCGACAAATCGCAGGAGCGCCAGGGTCGCGGGGGTGCGCCTGGTGTTGATTTTCAGGCCGAAGGCCGCGAGATACAAATCTTCCAGATGCTTTTCATCTGCTGCGTCATAAATCGCCTGCCGCCAGCGATCGCTGTCGCGTTCGGCGCGAGTTTGCCAGAAAATCGCCTGATCCCGCTGAAATTCCAGTCCCTCCACGGCAGGCGGCGGCGGCAGAAATTCGCCTGGCAAGGGAATGCCGGCTTCCGGCAAAGGGGCTTGTGCCTGCGCCGCCCCTGCCATCAGACAAATCTGCGCCAGACTGAAAATGAGCGGGAAAAATTTCATGGGGAAATTTCTTTTTGAAATTGCAGGCAGACAGGACAGATTTATGGCGTCACCGCCGGGGTTTCTTCTTCCGGCTCCGGTTCCGGGATAAAGCTGAAAATGCCGTCTTGCAGGGCGAAGGTGCCCACCAGTCGGCCAAAACCCCCCGGCGGGTCTTCGTCCAGTTCCGCAAAACTGCGGCAGGTCTGGGTTTCGGTCACA
Source organism: Zoogloeaceae bacterium (assembly GCA_031290535.1). Classification (GTDB taxonomy): domain Bacteria; phylum Pseudomonadota; class Gammaproteobacteria; order Burkholderiales; family Rhodocyclaceae; genus Azovibrio. Next base: position 5,298 of record JAITNI010000148.1, on the reverse strand, counting down.
TAACTGCGGCTGCCGACCTTGAAAATGAAGGTTCCCGGCCCCGGTTGCCAGAGTTCCACAGGGGTTTTCGGGCCGGCTTTCTGGAGGGCGTGTTTGCGCTGGCAATCGGGGAGCCGGGAGACGATGACCGACAGTTGCACCTGTTTTTGCCAGAAATAATCCTGACGGCGCTCGATGGCAATCGCGTGGCGCGCCCCGTTGATGAGGTAGCCCGCGCTATCGTTGATGCAGCCGCCCAGCAAGGGCAGCAAGACCAGCGGCAAAATGAGACGGAAGGAACAAAACGGACGGCGCGACATGGCGGTCTCCTGGGGCATCCAGCGTTAATCCAGCAGTGTCCAGCCCAGCGTTTCCCCGGCCTTGAGCGGCGTCAGGGTGTCGTGGGCGGCATAAGGGTAGGATGATGGCACGGGGTGGGGAAGTTTTGCCAGCGTCACCTGTTCCCGATTGCGTGGCAGGCCGTAAAAATCGGGGCCGTGAAAACTGGCGAAGGCTTCCAGTCTGTCCAGCGTCCCGGCGTCCTCAAAGGCGGTGGCGTACAGTTCCAGCGCGGCGTGGGCGGTGTAGCAGCCCGCGCAGCCGCAGGCGGATTCCTTGGCGGTTTTGGCGTGCGGCGCGGAATCCGTGCCCAGAAAAAAGCGCGGATGGCCGGAAGTCGCCGCTTCCAGCAACGCCTGCCGATGCGTCTCCCGCTTCAGGATGGGCAGGCAGTACCAGTGCGGACGCACGCCGCCCTGAAAAATGGCGTTGCGGTTGTAAAGCAGATGATGCGCCGTAATCGTCGCGCCAAGCTGCGGCCCCGCCGCCCGCACAAACTGCGCCGCGTCCGCCGTCGTGATGTGTTCCAGCACGACTTTTAGACGCGGGAAGCGGCGCAGCAAGGGAGAAAGCACGGTGTCTAAAAACACTTTTTCGCGGTCGAACACATCCACTGCCGGGTCTGTCACCTCGCCATGCACGAGCAGGGGGAGTTGCAGGCGCTCCATTTCGGCAAGCGTCTCGTAAGCGTTTTCGATGCGGGTCAATCCGGCGTCGGAATGGGTGGTTGCCCCGGCGGGATAGAGCTTGACCGCCTTGACAAAACCAGACGCGGCGGCAAGCGCGATTTCCTCGGCGGGCGTGTGGTCAGTGAGATAGAGCGTCATCAACGGCTCAAAGTTTGCGCCTGTCGGCAGCGCCGCCAGAATGCGTTCCCGATAGGCCGCCGCCTGCGCCACCGTGGTGACGGGCGGCTTCAGGTTCGGCATGACGATGGCGCGGGCAAACTGGCGGGCGCTGTGCGGCAATACCGCCGCCAGCGCTTCGCCATCGCGCAGGTGCAGATGCCAGTCGTCGGGGCGGGTGAGCGTCAGTGTTGCGGTCATGTCCATCAAATTCCGGGAAAGGGGTCAGGGGGGATTTTAGCCTTTCCATGCCAATGCGCGTTGATAAAGCGCGTTTTTATTGCCGCCGGTAATCGCGGCGCTCAGTTTGGCCGCCTGTTTTACAGGCAGGTTTTCCGCGAGCAGCAGGCGCAACACCCGTTCCGCCTCCGCCGTCTCTGCCGCCTTCGTCTGACACGCGCCGGAAACCAGCAGCACGAATTCGCCCTTTTGCCGGTTGGCGTCGGCAGTGAGCCACGCGAGCGCCTCGCCCAACGGCAAACTATGGAGGGATTCAAAGAGTTTGGTCAGTTCGCGGGCGATCACCAGCGTGCGCGCCGCTCCCAGAACGCGGGCCATGTCCGCCACCGTGTCCAGCACCCGATGCGGCGCTTCATAAAAGACGAGCGCGTAGGGGGCATCGTATACCCCTTCCAGCGCCTTTTGCCGCTGGCCGGATTTGGCGGGCAAAAAGCCGTAGAACAGCCACTGCGCCGCTTCCAGTCCGGCGGCGGAGAGGGCGGTGACGGCGGCGCAGGGGCCGGGGAGCGGCACAACGCGCCCGCCCGCCGCCCGTACCTGAGCGACGATGCGCGCGCCGGGGTCGGAAATGGCGGGCGTACCCGCATCCGAGACCAGCGCCACGGATTCCCCGGCCGCCAGCCGCGCCATGATCGCCCCGGCGGCGGCGTTTTCGTTGTGCTCATGCGCCGCCAGCAATTTTGCCCTGGATCCCAGATGCTTCAGGAGCGGCGCGGTGTGGCGGGTATCTTCCGCCGCCACCCAGGCGACATCAGCGAGCACGGCGCGGGCGCGTTCGCTGATGTCCTGTAAATTTCCCAAAGGCGTGGGAACCACATAGAATATCGCCCACGGCGACATTGCATCTTTTTTTGTCATGAAATTTCCCTTTACAAATCCCTTTCGGCGGCCTTTTGGGAAGGCGAACAAAGATACCACGGACGGCGCGCGCGCTGAGGCTCTGGCTGCCGACTATCTCCAAAAACAGGGCCTGCGGGTGCTGGCGCGTAATTTTCGCGTGCGCGGCGGCGAAATCGACCTGATCGCCCGCGACGGCCAAACCACCGTGTTTGTGGAAGTCCGCCTGCGCCGCTCCGCCTACTTTGGCGGCGCGGCAGCCAGCATCACCCCCGCCAAGCGCCAGCGCCTGATTCTGGCCGCCCGACACTGGCTGGCGGCGCACGGGGATCGCGTTTGCCGCTTCGATTGTGTGCTGCTGGACGCGACACGAATGGAGGCCATTCAATGGCTGCAAAATGCGTTTGACGCGGATTAAACGCCTCCTTGGCCTCCTGACCTGTTGTGTGGCGCTTTGCGCCGCCACGGCGCTCCCGGCAGAAGAGACGGGGCGGGTGCGCCTGCTGGTGCAATCCTCGCCGCTGGCGGGCAGCCAGTTTCATGCGCTGGAAGTCTGGCGGGAAAAAATGCGGGTGGGGGATGTCCTGACACTGGTTCGAGAACCCGACAATCCCTATGACGCCAAGGCCGTGCGGGTAGAGTGGCAGGGGCATAAACTCGGCTATGTGCCACGCCGGGAAAACCGGGCAGTTGCCGCCGCGCTGGACGCGGGCGAGGCGCTCACGGCGCGGATTTCCCGCCTGCGGCAAGACCCCGACCCCTGGCGGCGACTGGAATTTGAGGTCTGGATTGAACTCTGATGCTAGAATCAGCGCACGAATTTTTTAGTGCCTCCTTAAAAAACGCATGAATTTGATCGCCCACATCAGCCAGCAATTTGAGGAAAGCGCCCGCATCAAGCTGGAGGCGGCAGAATTTCTGGCCGCGCCGCTGGCGGCGGCGGTGGAAATCATGACCGCCGCCCTGCTTGACGACGGCAAAATCCTTGTCTGCGGCAACGGCGGTTCCGCCGCCGACGCGCAGCATTTTGCCGCCGAACTGGTCGGGCGTTTTGAGCGCGAGCGGCAGGGGCTGGCGGCGCTGGCGCTCACCACCGACACCTCCATTCTCACCGCGCTTGCCAATGATTACGCCTTCGAGCAGGTTTTTGCCCGTCAGGTCGAGGCGCTGGGGCGATCCGGGGACGTGCTGCTGGCGATTTCCACCTCCGGCAATTCCGGCAACGTCATGGCGGCCATCCGCGCCGCCCACGCGCACGACATGCCGGTAATCGTGCTCACGGGGCGGGACGGCGGCCAGATCAATACGCTGCTGCGCGATGCAGACATTTCCCTTTGCGTCCCCGCCGAACGCACCGCCCGCATTCAGGAAGTGCATCTGTTGATGATTCATTGCCTGTGCGATGGCATTGACAATCTTTTGATGGGAGTGGAAACATGAAACATTCTGTTTGCCGCCTTGTGCTCCGTCTTGCCGTGCCGGGATTGGCGCTGCTCATTCTGCAAGGCTGTTCCTGGGGGCCGTGCGGCCCTTCCTTCTCCGGTTTCAGGCCCTCCGCCGGGCAGGAAACCGCGCCCCAAAAGACGGCGCCGCTCTCTGATGCGGCGCTATTGACCAATGATTTTGATGGGAGTCCAAAAGGATGAAAAAATCACCCGCTTATCCGCGCCGCCGCGCCTTTCTTGGCCTTGCCGCCGCCGGACTCACGCTCCCCGCCCTGCAAGGCTGTTTTGGTCTGGCCCTGACCGGCGCGACAATGGGCGTACTGGCGGCAGTCGACCGCCGTTCCATTGGCGTGCAGACCGATGACGAAGCCATCGAACTCAAGGCCAGCGCCCGTCTTTCCAAAGACATCAAGGACAAGAGCCACCTCAATTTCACCAGCTACAACCGCCGTGTGCTGATTACCGGCGAAGTGCCGGACGCCGCCTTCAAATCCCGCGTGGCGGAGGAAGTGATGCGGATTGAAAACGTGCAGGGCGTCTGGAACGAGCTGGTCATCGCGGGCAACAGTTCGCTGGCCTCCCGTACCGGCGATTCCTACGTCACTTCCAAGGTCAAGGCGCGTTTTGTCGATGCCAACCAGTTTACCGTCAGCCACGTCAAGGTCGTCACCGAAGCGGGCGCTGTGTTCCTGCTCGGCATTGTCAATGAGAAGGAAGCGCAGGCCGCCATTCAGGTGACTCGCACCACGGACGGCGTCCGCAAGGTCATCAACCTCCTGCAAATCGCCAGCGACGCCGAAATCCGCCGCATCGAAGCCAGCCTCGCCAATTCCGCGACGTCAACGGGGTCGGGCAACAAGTAGCGCGTTTTGGCGCATGGGCGCTGCTGCAAAAGAAGGGGGCGCATTCGCTCCCTTTTGTTTGTCATTCTAGCGAGCATGAAATAGGGCATAATGCCTGTTCATTTCGACCACAAGGAAACCGCGCCATGAAAAAAAGATGGGTTCTCCCCCTCGCCTTTTCCCTGCTTTGCCTGACGGCAGCCGTGCTGGCTTATCTGTATTTTTCCGGCAAGGAGTATGTCCTGAGAATTCCGCAAAGCCAGATTGACGCAAAAATGCAGGAAAAATTCCCCATCACCAAATCTCATCTCCTCACCCTGGAAAATCCACGTCTCGTCCTGCAAGAAAACAGTGACCGGATTCATGTTGGGCTGGATGCGGTGCTGAATATCACCCTGGAAGGTAATGATGAGCGCCCGAGCGGTTCTGTCGATGTTTCCGGCAGCCTTCGTTATGACCCTGAACAGGGCGCGTTTTATCTGGTTTCTCCCACGATTGAACAGGCCAGTATCGCGGGCATCCCGGAAAAACTGATCGAGCGCGTCAATAGCATGATTTCCGCCCTCCTTTCCGAATATTACGCCATACATCCTGTCTACACCCTGAATACCGCCGACCTCAAACAGGCGGGCGCAAAAATGGTGCTGAAAAACGTAATGGTGCTGAAAAACGTGACGGTCGAAAATTCGGAACTGGTGATTACCCTGGGAATCTGAACAACGTCGGTCGGATGACCTGATCTGTTTTGCAAATTATCCGCAACTTGCGTAC
>JAITNI010000141.1 GCA_031290535.1 Zoogloeaceae bacterium | reverse complement strand
CCGTATTTTTCCCAGCGCCCCGATTCCTGCCACAACTCGGCGGGCTGCACGGCGGGCATCAGCAACTCGATCGCCCCGGCCCGGTTCATCTCTTCCCGGACAATGGCCTCGACCTTTCGCAAGACGCGCAGGCCCAGCGGCATCCAGGTGTAAACACCGGCGGCGGCGCGCTTGATGAGTCCGGCGCGCAGCATGAGTTTCTGGCTCACCACCTCGGCGTCGGCGGGGGCTTCTTTGAGGGTGGAGAAGAAAAATCGGGAGGAACGCATGGCAAATCAATCATCAAAAAAGTCAAGCCAGAGATTTTACACCGTGGATAGTTTTGCATGGGAAGCGTAACTATGAAAGAATGGCACCAATCTGACATTTGCAGGAAGAAGTCATGCTTGACCGGGAAGGTTTTCGCCCGAATGTCGGCATCATTTTATGCAACGCCAAAAACGAGGTTTTCTGGGGAAAACGGATTCGTGAACACGCCTGGCAGTTCCCGCAGGGCGGCATCAAGCGTGGAGAGACGCTGGAAGACGCCATGTACCGCGAACTGCACGAGGAAGTGGGGCTGCGGCCCGAACACGTCGTGATCCTGGGACGAACCAAAGGCTGGTTGCGTTATGAAGTGCCGACACAATGGATTAGACGCGAATGGCGCGGCTCGTATCGCGGCCAGAAACAGATCTGGTTTCTGCTGCGGCTTGTCGGCCATGACAACGATATTTCCCTGCGCGCCTCCTCGCACCCGGAGTTCGACGCCTGGCGCTGGCACCCTTACTGGGTGCCGCTGGAAGCCGTGATCGAATTCAAGCGCGGGGTGTACACGCAGGCGCTGGAAGAGCTGGCGCACATCATCGGCGTTGAGAAATCCGCCGCCGCGCCCCTCTCCTCCGCGCCGCCGTCGCCGGAGCATTCCTCATGAGACGGACAACCAGAATGCGCTGGCGAACAAGTGTGGCGTTGCTGGGCGTATTGCTGTGGGCGACTTCGGCGTCGGCGGCGGGGCTGCTCGACGGCCTCAAGGACGAGGATTTTGAGGAACAACCACTCTGGCAGGAAAACGCCGTCCAGTTGCCCCCCGCGCCGCAGGACACGCATCTCTACAGCTTTTATGTCAGTCCAACGACGACGCACCGGTTTTTTGTAGACATTCAGAATCTCTCGGTGGGCAATGATGGCGTCGTGCGCTATACGCTGGTGATTCTCAGCCCTTCCGGGGCGAAAAACGTCAGCTTTGAGGGAATGCGTTGCGAGGCGCGCGCGCGGCGCATTTACGCCTCCGGTCGCGCCGATGGCAGTTGGTCGCCCTCCAAAAACGAGCGCTGGCTGCCGGTGCGCGAGGCTGTCGCCAATCGTCAGCACGCCGCCCTGTTTACCGATTTTTTCTGCCCCGGCGGCGTTATGAACTATCGGCTGGAGGAGATTCAAAAAACCTTCAAAAAAGAAGGACGCCCCTTGTCTGAAGCCCCTTCCTGAAAAATCGCCCACAATAAAAACAGGCTGTTTTTTTCGCCGGACGCCCGTCTGGTAAAATAGACGGCATTCAAAAAACAGCCGACAGGATTGCCCCTCCCTTGCAAGGAACCCAACATGAACTGGCGCGACAAACTCATCATTGCTTTCGACAACGGCTTACGCACGGTTTTTGCCCCGGCGCAAAGTGTGCGCCCGACACCGGGAAAAGAAGAACCCGAAGCCGATTTGACGCCCGAAGCGCGTCACCATGCCGCCGCCCTGATGCGGGTGAATCATGTGGGTGAAATCTGCGCCCAGGCGCTTTATCAGGGGCAGGCAATCACTTCCGGCAACCCGGAGATTCACGCCGCGCTGCAACAGGCCGCGCATGAGGAAACGGAGCATCTGGCCTGGACAGAACAACGTCTGCGCGAACTGTCCAGCCGCAAAAGCCTCCTGAATCCGCTCTGGTACGCGGGTGCGCTGGGGATTGGCCTGTTGGCCGGTCGCAGCGGCGACAAATGGAATCTTGGGTTTCTGGCCGAAACCGAACGGCAGGTTGAAGCGCATCTGGCACGGCATCTGGAGAAACTTCCCGCCGCTGACACACGCTCGCGGAAAATTATCGAACAAATGAAAACGGATGAAATCCGCCACGCCGAAACCGCTCTTGATCTGGGCGGCGCGCCCCTGCCCGCGCCCGTAAAAACCCTGATGCGCTTCTCGTCCAGAATCATGACCCGCATCGCCTACTATATTTGAAAAAACGCTGGGCAACCCCCATTTCCACGCCCGCAGGAATCCATAGGCTCTTGAAAAAAACCGGATTTCTGCCTGCCTAGGGAATGACAGGATTTCACTTGTTCAATCCTTCCACAGGGAAGGTTGTGCCTGTTTCGACCGAGCCGGACGATTATTCCTCATCGCCTTGCAAAACAAAAAAATTTTCTTTTTTTTACAGAGGACTTGATTAAATTTTGCAGGTTATCTAAAATACGAAGGCTTTTTTTAATCAAGGAGTGAATGTTTATGGCAGATATTTCTACCCTCTCATTGGTGGAGCTGAAAGAACTGGAGAGAATCATCCCCAAGGAAATCAGACGCCGTGAAGCAGAAGAAAGAACGAAAGTTCGCAAGGAGCTTGAAGCTTTCGCCCAGTCCAAGGGGTTTTCCCTGGGGCAGCTGGTCGGCAGCGACACAGGCAGTGTGCGGGGTACGCGCGCCAGTTCTGGCAGCAAAGTCGCCCCCAAATATCGTCATCCCCAGGATTCCAATCTGGAATGGACGGGTCGTGGCCGCAAACCCAGATGGGTGGAAGCCTGGTTGACGAGCGGCGGCAGTCTTTCGCAACTGGCGGTTTGATTCCCCTTCATGCGGATTCTCCTCAGTAACGACGACGGCTATTTTGCGCCGGGCATTGCCTGTCTGGCCGAATCGCTGCAAGGACTGGGGGAAATCATCATTGTGGCGCCGGAACGGGATCGTTCCGGCGTCAGTAATTCCCTGACGCTGGATCGGCCTCTTTCCTTGCGTCAGGCTCCCAACGGTTTTTATTTTGTCAACGGCACGCCGACCGATTGCGTGCATCTGGCTGTCACCGGCATGTTGGAAGAATTGCCGGACATGGTCATTTCCGGCATCAATCATGGTGCGAATATGGGTGACGATACCCTTTATTCCGGCACCGTCGCCGCCGCGACCGAAGGTTATTTACTGGGCGTCCCCGCGCTGGCGATTTCGCTCGTCGGCAAGGAAGCCTCGCATTTTGCCACCGCCGGCCAGGTGGCCCGGCAACTGGCGCAGCGTTTTTTCGATTCCCCGTTCCGCGAACCCGTGCTGTTGAATGTCAATGTGCCCGACCTGCCCTATGAACAACTGGTGGGTTTTCAGGTGACGCGACTGGGCAGACGCCACAAGGCGGAGCCGGTCGTCAGAATCACCACGCCGCGCAATGAGTCGATGTACTGGGTCGGCGCGGTAGGCGAAGCGCAGGACGCGGGCGAGGGCACGGATTTTCACGCCGTTGCCAGCGGGCAGGTGTCAGTGACGCCCCTGCAAATCGACCTCACCCATTCGCAACAGATTCCCCGCATTCGTTCCTGGCTGGCATGATGAAACACGCCCTGTCCGGCGTCGGCATGACTTCCCGGCGCACCCGCGCGCGCATGATCGACCGTCTGCGCGATCAAGGGATTCGCAGCGAGGCCGTCCTCTCGGCCATGAGCGCCATTCCCCGCCATATTTTTGTAGACGAGGCGCTGGCCTCCCGCGCTTATGAAGACACGGCCCTGCCGCTCGGTTTCGCGCAAACCATTTCGCAGCCGTATATTGTGGCGCGCATGATCGAAGTCCTGCTGGGCAGCCGCGCCAGTCTGGGCAAAACGCTGGAAGTGGGCACGGGGTGCGGTTATCAGGCCGCCGTGCTCGGCACGCTGACCCCCAGCGTCTATTCGGTGGAACGCATCGCGCCCCTGCTCACAAAGGCCAGACAGCATCTGCGCCAGATTCCCGAACTCCTAGTGCGCTTGAAACACGCCGATGGCGGCATTGGTTTACCCGAAGCGGCCCCTTTTGACAGTATCATTGTCGCGGCGGCGGCACGGCAGGTGCCGCCGGAACTTTTGCAACAACTCGCGTCGGGCGGACATCTGGTCTTGCCCATCGGGGGGCGCGAGCAGTATCTTTGCCATGTCGAAAAAACCCCGGAAGGATTTTCCGAAACGCGGCTGGAAATGGTACGCTTCGTTCCTTTGGTCGCGGGCATTGAATAACCGGACGCAGATTATGCTTAAAAAATTTCCTTCGCAATTTGCCGTCGCGGCTTGCGCGCTGGCGTTCCTCGGCGGCTGTGCCAGCAACTCGCCCGCGCCGGTGGAAAACCGTTCGCAGTCCCTGCCGGGCCTTTCGGCGAGAACGCCCGTCGGCCCCGGCGATTACACGGTTCAGAAGGGCGACACCCTGTACAGCATCGCGCTGGAAAAAGGGCAGGATTACCGGGACATCGCCGCCTGGAACAACATCGCCGACCCCAGCATTCTCTCGATCGGGCAGGTGCTGCGCGTCACGCCTCCCGAAGGCGGCGCGGCCACGCAGGCAGTCACCACAATGCCGGTAGCCACCGGAACGGCGGTCGAACAGCGCTCGCTGGACGCGCCCTCTTCGGTCAGCGCCAACACCGCCACCCTGAAACGCGAACCCCGGGTGAACAAGGAACCGTATTCAGACGCCGCCTACGCCCGCGCCCAGACCCCCGCTGCCGCGCCCGCGCCTGCCGCCACCTCCACGCCCGCCAAGACGGCGGAAACCGCCAGCGCCGCCCCGCCGCCCGCCACCGCCACGCCCACTCCGGCAGCTGCGGGTGCAGCCACGGCCTCCGCTTCGGGCCTGACCTGGTCATGGCCGGCTTCCGGCAAAACCCTCACCGCCTTCAGCGCCCAGAGCAAGGGCATCGACATCGCGGGCAAGGCGGGCGACCCCATTCTGGCGGCTTCGGACGGCAAGGTGGTTTATGCGGGCAGCGGCCTGCGCGGTTATGGGCAACTGGTCATCATCAAGCATAACGCCACCTTCCTTTCCGCCTACGCCCACAACCGCAAGATTCTGGTGCAGGAAGGGCAGAACGTGAAACGGGGCGCGAAAATCGCCGAGATGGGCAATACCGACAGCGAGGTGGTCAAGCTGCATTTTGAAGTCCGCCAGCAGGGCAATCCGGTCGAACCGCTCAATTTCCTGCCGAAATAGACGTCCGAGGCAGATGTAAAATTCTGTCATTTTTTGGGCGGCTTGGACTAAACTTTCCGCCTTGATCAACCCTGGCACGGCACATAACATGCACCCGGAATCAAACGACGACGAGGACAATGAAACCCCTGCCGCCGCGCAGCCAGAAGATTTCGAGCTTTCCGCCGAGCCGGAACCTCCAGAGGCGGAAACGGATTTTCTGGAAGACGTCACCCAGCTCTATCTGAACCAGATCGGCGCCAAGGCGCTGTTGACGCCGGAAGAAGAGCTGGAGACCGCCCGCCGCATGAAGGCGGGCGAGTTTGATGCCCGACAAAAAATGATCGAGCACAATCTGCGGCTGGTGGTCAATATCGCCAAGCACTACCTGAACCGGGGCATTCCGCTCCTTGATCTGGTGGAAGAAGGCAATCTGGGTCTTATTCACGCGCTGGAAAAATTCGACCCGGAACGCGGCTTCCGTTTTTCCACCTACGCGACCTGGTGGATACGGCAGGCCGTCGAGCGCGGCATCATGAACCAGTCGCGCACCATCCGCCTGCCGGTACATGTGGTCAAGGAAATCAACCTCGTGCTGCGCGCCATGCGGCATCTGGAATCCGAGACCTCCCGCGAACGCACACTGGAACAGGTCGCCCTGCTGCTGGAAAAATCCGTGGAAGACGTGCGCCGCATCCTGAGCCTGAACGAATACATCGCCTCGCTGGACATGCCGCTGGAAATCGACCCCAATCATTCGATGCTGGACTTTAT
>JAITNI010000212.1 GCA_031290535.1 Zoogloeaceae bacterium | reverse complement strand
TGGCATCCGCGCCAGCCTTGTCCGTCTGGAGAATGACGAAAGCTGGCTGTTCTGGAATAGCGTGGAGGATGAAACCCCGAAATTCATTCGCCTCCATTACACCGACTATCTCGCCCAACTGGAAACAGTTTTGACCGCCATTCAACCCCCGGAATCAGAAATTATCTGGGACATCAACGCCCCTGCCCATCCCCCCGTCACACTGACAGCGCTGTTCTTTTTTCTGGAACGCAACGGGTTATTGACCCATCCAGTCACCAGCGTACTGAAAAGAAGCGATTTGACCGGAGTGGGCAAGGCATTTTGTCTGGGGCGCTTTCGGAAACAAAAAACTACATTACAGGGAGAAACCCGCACTATCGGCTACGAAGCTCCTGCACCGCGCTGGCTTGCGGCCAAAAAGAAATCCCATGTTTCCCCGCCCGACCTGCGCGACCTGAACAACTGGCTCCACGCCCTGCGCGAAGGGCGTTATCCGTGAATTTTATTGCACTTTGTCTTTTGAAAGACGCTGTATTGTCGTCATGGACGTTGCAGGGAGTCTTGCAGGGCGTGATTCAACACGCGCACCACGAACAAAGTTGAATGATCCGGCGGAAATATGCAAGTGGCGATTCGGGCATTCAACAGGCAACCCCTTGCCAGATCGCCAGTTTGAACAGTTTTCCGTTTTTGACTTCAAACAACAGCACCCCACCATAAGCGGCTTCTTCAGCGGTTTGCCCGCCAGCGATCAGCGCATAAATTTGAGCGCCCTCAGAGGCTGCAAAACCGGTGCTCTGTTGCTTTGCGCTCAAAGGAAACATTTTTTGAAATTCCGCAAAAGTCAGATTCGGCCTGATCAAATGTCCATCCACCCTCAACGAATCCTTGAATTTTGCCATGTTATCCCAATTGATCCATAAGCGCGCCTTGATGGGATGCTTGCGATAGCGGTCATCTTTGGCCGCAAAAATCTTTTCCAGATCAATATTCGGATTGTCTTCCGAGAAAAACTCAAGCCGGATTGTCCTGTCCGGGTAGCGCACTTCAACCTCGTAATTGACCGTGCATTCGTTTAAAAAAATACTCTGCGTAACGCCTTTTGTCCCGAATACCTTGAGCCATTGCGACATGGTAACGGCATCAAATGCATCCAGCCCATTGACCTGCACCGAGGTAACATGGTTCAGCTCAAACCCTGCCTGTGCCCGGACGGGCATCGCAACGCTGAAAATAACCGCCCAAAACAGCACGCTTGCCACTTGCAGCAGATTCTGGTTTTTCATGTTTTTTCCTTTTGAGATCAAGATGATGTCGCCGCTTTACCGTTCCAGCCGCGCCAAGCTGTTAAGCGTATCCCGTTCCAGCCGCGCCAAACCATTAACCATATCCGGGGGACAGGCAGATGTCAAACATGTGTTGCCCGGCGGTGTTGATAAGGTTTGACAGAGATGCAACCGTCCGGGATGCGATCCCTGTGCAAAGTGCCGCCAGGACAGGAAGGGGGCTTTATTTTATCCTTGTATCCCGCACACGATTATGCTTTACCCCGCCGCCTCAAACCGAATCTTCTTCACATTCCCACGCTGATGTTTTTCCCCAATCGCCGTCTCCCCCACGCAATACGGACACACCGCCGCAGGCATTGGAAAACGCAGGCGGCGGCCTTCCAGTTGGTCGATGTCGGCGGATTGACGGAGGATGCGGGCCAGTTCATCCGCGCCCTGACCGGTGATGCCGTTGCAAAACAGCGCCCGCGCGCCGGGGTTGGCCAGACGCACGTGGTGGGCGAACACCTCGCGCTCGACCTGCGAAACGATGTCGCCCTTGGTGATGACAACGCAATCGGCCAGCCGCAGCATCGGGCCGATTTTTTTCGGGGTGTGTACGCCCGCCAGCGCATCGACCACACAGATCGCCAGCACGTCGGCGATGTGCGGCGAGCAGCGATTGCACAGTCCGGCGGATTCGCTCACCAGCAAGTCCAGCTTTTGCCGCGCCCCCCAGGCGAAACAGTCCTCAATGTTGGAGACAAAATAATGATCGGGGCACAGCGCCCCGGAAAGCCCGGTCGCCACCGGGAAACCGCGTGCCGCGTAGAGCTTGTCGTCCGAAGTCGACAGCGAATCGAACTTGGCGATGCCGACCTTCATCCCCCCATCGCGCAGGCGTTCGGCGATCCTCAGGATGACCGAGGTTTTGCCAACCGAGGGGGAACCGGCGACGGTTACGAGCTGCATGTCATTTCCAGAGTGTGCGGTTCATGGCGCGCATACCAGGCGGTGAAAAAGATCGCCGCTGCTGTGGCGCTGTCCTCCGCCATGCTGCCGCCATGAAAATATTCCCAGCCCGGCCATTTGAGACAAATGTTATCGGGATAAGCGTCCGCCGCGCCCGCCGCGAGCAGGGTGGGGGGATAGGCGTTGCGGGTGAGCATCGCGCCCAGTTCCGCGCCCGCGAGGTAGGCGGCAAGCGGCGCGGCCTTCTCTTCTGCGCCGCGCTTGACCAGCCATGAAATCGGCATGATGAGCGCGCCATCTTCCGGCCACACGACGCGGGTGCGTTCGCGGCGCGGACACAATTCGGCCTGCAACCAGGGCAGGATGGCGATCGCGCCCACCTGACGGCTGTTCGAGCCGGTCTGCGTCGCGGTGCGGATGTTGTGCTGCAAATGGCGGACGTTGGCGGAAAACGCGACCAGCCCCGCCTCGCCATATTCGCGGTACAGGCAGAGCAGCAGGTAGGCGTTGTAGTCCTGATAGGCGCTGTCCTCGTCGTGCCGCCAGCCGCCGAAGACGATTTCGTCCGCCCACATCGGGTCAAGCAGATCGTCCCAGCGACGCGGCGCGGGACGACCCTTGAGGCGTTTTTCGTCAATCAGAAAAACGAAGGGCACGAGCGCGAAACTCTGGAAAATTCCGCGTTCGTCGCGCAACCCGGCGGCTTCGCAGGCCGGATGCAGGGGGAGGGCGGGCGATGCCTGAGTCGGGGTGTAATGGGAGAGCAGCGCGGGGGCGAACAGGTCGCTGTGCAGGGTCGTCGCCAGCATCGCGGGCAGGCGTTCGGCGGGCAGGGTGGACAGGCGGTCGAAAGAGGTATGCCAATCGGCTCCCGCCAGCGTTCGGCACGCCAGCCGCTCGCCGCTCGCCGCCAGATGGCGGGCAACGGTTTTGTCCAGTCCGGCCTTGAACGGGCGACGCAGGGGAACGGGCAGACGCCCCAAAAAATCGGGAGAACGGGCAGCATCGTCGGCACCCGGTTTTTCATCCGGCACAGATGAGGCATCCAGCGTTCGACAAAGAGAAAGTGGCGTGGCGACCTTCATGATGCGCTCCAGTCCAGAGGTGCTTGCCCTGTTTTCAGCAAGCCTTGTGCCATGCGCGGTATCCGGCTGAAGGCAAACATTGGCGGACATTGAGGAACAAAGACGCGGACTTGTGCGGAGATGAACGGCGGCGGTGTTCGGAAATGTGCGGCGTGGGAGGGAGGTGTACGTTTTGGGGGCGAAATCAAAATGAGCTGGCAGCAACAGAGGATTTCTCAGTCAAATCCCGGCGTGCGCACATGCTTTTATATTCATTTAAGGTAAGCTTTCGCAAGCTGTAGACACCTGTAATGTATAATTCTACAGATGTGCAAACCCGGTCATTCAGGAGAAAAACGGAATGGGTCAATTCAGTTCTTTGGAAATGTGCGCGGGGGCAGGGGGGCAGGCGCTTGGGCTGGAAATGGCCAGTTTCGATCATGCCGCCCTGATCGAACTGGAACCCGCCGCGTGCGCCACGTTGCGGCTCAACCGGCCTTGCTGGAACGTCATTGAGGGCGACTTGCGTCACTTTGACGCTCGCCCCTAT
>JAITNI010000311.1 GCA_031290535.1 Zoogloeaceae bacterium | reverse complement strand
TTTTTGGATACGCTCATCTACTTTCCGACGCGCATCGACAATATCCTTTTCGGGTATTTCCCGGAAGGCCGGTTCCCGAAGCAGCGCTTCTTCGGGCGTTGCCCATAAACGCGGCGGTTCGGAATCATCATCGGCAGCCCACGCTCCCGACGACCACAACGCCAAAAACCCCAGCGCTAAAAGCAGAGGGGTTTTGATATGGCGTTTCATTGACTCACGCTCAGGCCAGCTTGCCGTGGCAGTGTTTGTATTTTTTGCCGCTGCCGCACGGGCAGGGGTCGTTGCGGCCGATTTTGGGATCGACGTGGACGGGACGCGGCTTTTGGGGCGGCGCGCCCTCTTCATTGCCCAGCGCCTCGTCGTAACCGGCGTGGTGGTATTGCACGTTTTCCACTTCCGTCTGCGGCGCGGTTTCCTCCACGTCGCTTTGCGAACGAATCTGCACCGTCACCAGCACACGGGTCACTTCGCGGCGGATGACGTCCAGCAAGCCTTCGAACAGTTCAAAGGCTTCGCGCTTGTATTCCTGCTTGGGATTTTTCTGCGCGTAGCCGCGCAGGTGGATGCCCTGCCGCAGATGATCGAGCGCCGCCAGATGTTCGCGCCAGTGCAAATCCAGACTTTGCAGCATGACGTTATGCTCAAACTGGTGAAACACCTCTTCGCCGACCAGCGCCACCTTGGCGGTGTACTGGTCGTCCGTCAGTTGGGTGAGGCGGGCGAGGATGTCGGCGTCGGTCAGATCGGGTTCCTGGGCAATCCATTGGGCGACGGGGGCGGCGATGAGAAAATCGCCCGCCAGCGCCCGTTCCAGCGCGGGGATGTCCCACTGCTCTTCCACCGATTCCAGCGGGATGAACTGGCGCAGCAGGTCTTCCAGTACGCCGTGGCGCAGGGCGATGATGGTCTCGGAAATATCCGTCGCTTCAAGAAGCTCGTTCCGTTGCGCGTAAATGACCTTGCGCTGGTCGTTGGCGACGTCGTCATATTCGAGCAGTTGCTTGCGGATGTCGAAATTGCGGCCTTCCACCTTGCGTTGCGCGGATTCCAGCGAGCGCGTCACCAGCGGATGCTCAATGGCCTCGCCTTCCGGCATCTTGAGGCGATCCATGATGCCGCGCAGGCGATCGCCCGCGAAAATCCGCAGCAGCGGGTCTTCCAGCGCCAGGTAAAAGCGCGACGCGCCGGGGTCGCCTTGCCGACCGGCGCGACCGCGCAACTGGTTGTCAATGCGGCGCGATTCGTGGCGTTCGGAAGCGATGATGTACAGGCCGCCCGCCGTCAGCACCTGCTCATTCAACACCTGCCATTCAGCCTTCAGGTCGGCAATACATTTTTCCTGCTCGGCTTCCGAGAGAGCGGCGTTGGCCCGGATGGCCTGAATCTGTTTTTCGATATTGCCGCCCAGCACGATGTCCGTGCCGCGTCCGGCCATGTTGGTGGCAATGGTAATCATGCCGGGACGCCCCGCCTGCGCGACGATTTCCGATTCGCGGGCGTGCTGTTTGGCGTTCAAGACCTGATGCGGCAGTTTTTCCTTGTCGAGCAGGCTGGAGAGGAGTTCCGAGGCTTCAATGGACGTTGTTCCCAACAGCACGGGCTGGCCGCGTCCATGGCACTCCTTGACGTCGGTGATGATGGCCTTGTGTTTTTCAACGGCGGTCTTGAACACCTGATCGTTGTGGTCAAGCCGCTGCATGGGTTTGTGCGTGGGAATCACCACGGTTTCCAGATTGTAAATCTGATGAAATTCGTAGGCTTCGGTATCCGCCGTGCCGGTCATGCCGGCGAGCTTGCCGTACATGCGGAAGTAATTCTGGAAGGTGATGGAGGCAAGCGTCTGGTTTTCGCTCTGAATCTCGACGCCTTCCTTGGCTTCCACCGCCTGATGCAGCCCGTCCGACCAGCGGCGGCCTTCCATCTTGCGCCCCTTGGCTTCATCGACGATGATGATTTCGCCATTTTCCACCACATAGTGATGGTCTTTCTGGAACAGGGTATGGGCGCGCAGGGCGGCGTTCAGGTGGTGCATCAGGGAAATGTGGGCGGCGTCGTAGAGGCTGCTGCCTTCCGGCAACATGCCCAGATTCGTCAGAATCTGCTCGGCGTGTTCGTGACCGTCTTCGGTCAGGTGCACCTGATGACCCTTTTCATCCACCCAGTAATCGCCGGGGCCGTTTTCCTCGGCGCAGCGGGTCAGGAGCGGCACCACCTTGTCC
This sequence comes from Zoogloeaceae bacterium, assembly GCA_031290535.1. Classification (GTDB taxonomy): domain Bacteria; phylum Pseudomonadota; class Gammaproteobacteria; order Burkholderiales; family Rhodocyclaceae; genus Azovibrio. The sequence goes on along the minus strand of JAITNI010000311.1, from coordinate 4,914 downwards.
ATGCGGACATACAAATCCGTGCGATCATCGGCCTGCCCGGAAATAATCAGCGGCGTGCGCGCCTCGTCAATGAGGATGGAGTCCACTTCATCGACAATGGCATAGGCCAGACCGCGCTGCACCTTGTTATCGGTGGAATACACCATGTTGTCGCGCAGGTAGTCAAAGCCAAATTCGTTGTTGGTGCCGTAGGTGATGTCGGCAGCGTAGGCGGCCTGTTTGTCCTCGTGCTTCATCTGCGTGAGATTGACGCCCACGGAAAGACCCAGAAAGCGGTGCAGCCTGCCCATCCATTCCGCGTCGCGGCTGGCCAGATAGTCGTTGACCGTGACAATATGCACCCCCTGGCCGGGAATCGCGTTCAGGTAGGAGGCCAGCGTGGCGACCAGGGTTTTGCCTTCGCCCGTCCGCATTTCGGCGATTTTGCCATGATGCAGCACCATGCCGCCGACCAGTTGCACGTCGAAGTGGCGCATCCCCAACACCCGCTTGCCCGCCTCGCGCACAACGGCAAAGGCTTCCGGCAGGAGCTGGTCAAGCGTTTCACCCGCTGCATAGCGCGTTCTGAATTCCTCCGTCTTGGCCGCGAGCGCCGCGTCCTGGAGCGCGGCGATGCCGGGTTCCAGTTCGTTGATGGAACGGACGGTTTTGGAATATTGCTTAATCAGCCGGTCATTGCGGCTGCCGAAAATTTTCTTGAGTAGGCCAGAAATCATCACTTCACGCTCAAAAGCGCCCTTGAACAGCAAAAGTCCGATTTTAGCACGATGGAAAGCGCCTTGACCTGTTGTGTTTTTCAGGCGCAGGGCAAGCGCAAGAACGTCCAGACTTTTCTGCGCGTAGCGCAGAGCCAAAGAGCGGAGGACAGGCTGGTCTTGAGAAGGTTGCGCGCTCCATACGGAAAACAGACGCCCTCTTCCTGCCCTGCGTGACCCGCGTTACTCAGACGTCCCGGACGGTTCGGTTTCTTCCGGTTCTTTTTTCCGGCGCTTTTTCCAGATGCCATAGGCAATCAGGGCGAGGATGAGGATTTCGAGCAGATAACCGAACAGATAATCCTGAACCGTCATTTTGGTTGCGGGCAAAGGGTCGGGCAGGAGGCCTTCCTTTTGCAACGCCGCGAGTTCCTCGCCTTCCGGCACATCCATGACGTAATAGCTTTTCGCGCTGGCCTGATAGTAAAGCACCAGACCATCGTCCTTGACAGTGTAGGGGAAAAACAGGTATTCCAGCGTTTTTTTATGCCCCAGTTTCCAGGCGATAACCTTGCCTTCGTCATCCTCTTTCAGTTGGGTATCGGCCAGAAAGCTGATGTCAGGTTCCGAACCAAATTTTACCGGGATGGGGATGCCTCTGGCCTCTACCACAGGCGCAACGGCAAGACCGAGGAGAAAAAAGCAGAGTGCGAAAATTTTTTTCATGATTTGCCCAGAACAAAAGAGTGATCAGAGGCGCGATTATGACGCAGGGTCAGGGAGATTACAATTCAATTTGAGAAATTCCATTGTCTGTTTTGTTTCTCTTCATTGTGTCGAGCGATTCGCCCGCAAGGTCAGCGTCTCGTTGCGCTGGGTGAATTCCAGATGTTTGAGGGCGTTCATGCCGAGCAGGATTTGCTCATCTTCCAGACCGGGGTTGAGATGTTGTGTTCTTCAGGCACAGCGCAAGTCACTCTACGCCCTCGGCTTTCCATAGGGAGAATCAGGATAGCGCAATTCGGTGAGCAGGTCTTCGATGAAAATGGGGATAATGTCCTGCCGTTCTTTGGCATCGGTGACAAGGCGCGCCGCCAGTTTGCCCTCCGGCTCGTGTTGCAGGACGGTGGCGGCTTCGGCGATTTTGGTTTGCAGGTAGTCGACGGTGAGGGTGTCGTGCAAAAAGGCGAGGTTGGGTTCCAGCCAGCCCTCATCGAAACGGTAATCCATGACTTTGCTGACGCGGGGAACGAAGCGGGGAGAACGGAAAATCGGGTTTTCCGTGTCGGAATACATCAGCAGGGAAGCGAACATCAGCGCGGCAACGGCTTTGCCGGGGAGATCAAATGTCCACCAGCGCGTCCAGACCTCCGGGATTTTGGGAATCAAGGCGCCAAAATTGGTGAGGGTATGCATCCAGAAAACTTCCTCACTGGCAAATCTGCGTGGCTGCCCAAGAGAACGAATCAGTGCTTCGCTCATGAAATCCTGAACTGCCTGTCGTTCATCAAACGTCATCATGCGCTCGAAGAGGTTCCCACGCTGAAGGACATCCAGAAAAGTACACGCCTCGCCCTCAAAAAATCGCTCCTGCATCAGGCATTCCTGCCAAAGCGCAAGACAGACCGGAAATAAATAACGGAACAAATCCGGCTGCAAGGGTTCGACATACTTGAGATCCAGCAGGTAAATGCCCAGATCGTTTTCATCCATCAGCCGCCAATCCTTGTGGGCGAGTTTTTCCAGTTCATCGTAGCAGTAATCAAATTGCTTCTCCCACACCTCCGCAGGCGGTTCGGGATTGCCAAAGAGTTGCCGACAGATTTCGCGGGGTGTTTTGGGTACAGGCGGGGCGCGTTTTTTCATCGCGCCGCTCCTGCTCCATTCGCCCGCAAGGTCAGCGTGTCGTTGCGCTGGGTGAATTCCAGATGTTTGAGCGCGTTCATGCCGAGCAGGATTTGGTCGTCTTCCTGACCGGGGTTCAGGTGGCCACGCACTTTGGTAAAGCGAAACGGGCCGAAGCGCAGTTCGTCGATTTGCGTGGCGTAGGCCGTACCAGTGCCGTTCGCGGTGGCGATAGCCTCGCCTTGTCCGGCGGCGAGATTGAGCGCCTGCGCCAGATGCGCGGGGACGGAAACCTGCGTCGCGCCGGTGTCGAGCAGGAACACCACCGGCTGACCGTTGATCGTCCCCGGCACGACGTAATGCCCGGAACGGTTGCGCTTCAAGACCAGTTCGCCGCCGCCTTCCTCCACTTGCAGGTGGCGGTTCGGGTTTTGCTGGCGATCGAAAAATTCCGTGAAACCGAGCCAAAACAGCCCCAAAAACGTCAGCCAGAAGGCGACGATCATGCCCCTGCTCATGCGTTGGGCGGGGGTTTTGGTGGCGGCGGGTTCGTCAGACACGGCAAAATCCTCCCAGAGCCGGAGACTCAAGCCTGCCCGATGCCCTGACGGCAAGGCAAATGCGGGTCTGGCTCAAGCCTGCTCTAGAATGGAATATCGTCATCCCCGAAATCGTCGCTGAAATCGGGTTTCTTTTGCGTGGCGGGGGGGGTGGGAGCGTAGTCGGTGGGGGGCGGAGCGTTGTTGCCGCGCGCACCGCCGCCGCTGGACGGTTCGCCCATGCCGCTGCGGCTGCCGAGCATCTTCATTTCATCGGCGCGGATTTCCGTGGTGTAGCGCTCATGGCCTTCCTTGTCCGTCCATTTGCGCGTTCTCAGGGTGCCTTCGACATACACTTGCGAGCCTTTTTTCAGATATTGTCCGGCGATTTCTGCCAGACGGCCAAAAAAGGTGATGCGATGCCATTCGGTCGCTTCCTTTTTTTCGCCACTCTGTTTGTCCTTCCAGGTCTCTGTGGTGGCGACGGTGATGTTGCACATGGCGTCGCCGCTCGCGCTGTAGCGGGTTTCGGGGTCGCGCCCGAGATTGCCGATGATGATGACCTTGTTGACGGATGCCATGAAAATTGTCCCTTTTGATGGAAGTTGAGAAGTTTACGGGCTTCGCCCGAAATTGCAAGTTTTGCCGGAAAAAGTGACGCCTCAGCCTCCCGCGCCCGGCGCAGCGCCTGACGGCGCGGATTTGCGTTGCGGCGCCTTGAGAGAACGCGCCAGTAGAAGCCAGACAAGCGAGAGCGCGCCGCAGGCGGCAAAGACCGCGCCGTTGCCCAAATGTTGCGCCAGCGCGCCGCCCGCAAAGCCGCCGACAAAAAGGCCGACGGCCTGAAGCGTGTTGTACAGCCCCAGCGCCTTGCCCTTGGCCTGCGGCGGCGCGATGCGGGAAATGAGCGAGGGCTGCGTGGCTTCCAGAATATTGAAGGCGACAAAAAAAAGTGTCAGCCAGAATACCAGCAGCGCGAGACTTTGTCCGGCAAAATAAAATCCCGCCATGACAAGCGGCAACAGACTGATCGCGCCCATGAACACGGCTTTCATGCGACCTTTTTTTTCGGCGGCGATGACGGCGGGTACCATGAGGACAAAGGAAATCAGCACGGCGGGCAAATAGGCTTGCCAGTGCGCGTTCACCGGCAGGCCGCCGTGTTGGATCAGGGCGACGGGCATCAGCACCCAGAGCGCCGTTTGCGTGAAGTGCAAGGCGAAGACGCCAAAATTGAGGCGCAACAGTTGCGGCTCCATGCACACGGCGGCCAGCGACACTGGCGCGCCCAGCACGGGCGGCGGCGCTGGCGGCACGACCTTGAGCAGCACCCCGATGGCCCCCAGCGCCAAAAGCCCCGTCAGCCAGAAAATGCCGCTCATGCCGATCAGGCTGAACAGGATGGGCGCGGCCACCAGCGACCCGGCGAATACCAGGCTGATGGACGCGCCGATCATCGCCATGACCTTGGTGCGGTGTTCCTCCCGCGTCAGGTCGGCGGCCAGCGCGGTGACGGCGGCGGAAATCGCGCCCGCGCCCTGAATGACCCGTCCGGCAATCACCCAGTAAATATTTGGGGCGAGGGCGGCCACGGCGCTGCCCAGCGCGAACAGGAGCAGTCCGGCGACAATCACCGGCTTTCTCCCCCAGCGGTCGGAGGCCGACCCCCAGAGAATTTGCAGGCAGGCTTGCGTCCCCCCGTAAGCGCCAAGCGCCAATCCCACCAGCGTCAGATTGCCGCCGCCGGGCAGGTCGCGGGCGTAGAGGGCGAACACCGGAAAAATCAGGAACAAGCCCAACATCCGCAGCCCAAAAATGGCGGCAAGGCTCATGCC
>JAITNI010000244.1 GCA_031290535.1 Zoogloeaceae bacterium | reverse complement strand
CCATTGACAAGCAGCGTCTCCCCGTCGGTCGCCACCGTGCCGGGAAAGCGTCCGTGCGTGGAATCAAAGCGGGTCAGATAGGCCATGCTGGCCAAATCCGCCGGTTCATTGATCGCCACCACCTGAAACGCCTGGGCCAGATTTGCTTCATACAGGGCGCGCAAAAAACAGCGGCCAATGCGTCCATAGCCGTTGATGACCAGGCGGACAGGGGGCACAGGAGGCGCAGAGGGAGACACAGCAGACACGGGCAGCATCCGGGAAAAGGGAAAACCGGAATTCTACAGGCTTTGCCCCTGACGGCGGAAAAATGGGAGGAAAGACAGGGAGATTCATGCGATGGCCCTGTGGATTCCCCTCACCACTTCTGAATCCCCCTGAACATCCCCGCCGCCGTGGGCGAATTGAGCCATGTGGTCAGAATGCCGTATGAAGTGAGACAGAACGCGGCAATGATGAGGGCGATCACAAATGCGTTCAGGCGGGTTTTTTCCAGAAAGTGAAAGAGGAGGAGCGACAAAATCACATACGGCATGGTCATGAGCACAGCGGTTTGCAGGACGCCGAAATCCAGCGCGGTTACGCCCAGAAGGGCGAACACAAAAAAACAGGAGGGACAGATAGAGGAGGATTCTTTTATGCTTTTCCGGCATTTTCCGTGTTCTCTTCCTCCGGCGCATCCTCCGCTGCGCCCAGACTTTCCAGATACCGCATCACCTCAAACGTCACCGTCCGGCAGCCTTCGCCAGAAATGGCGGCGATGGCGAAGTGGGGGAGGGCTTCGTCCGCTTTTTCGTCCACGCCTTCGCCAGACGCCGCGCGGTACGCCGTCAGAAACGCCGCCACCCGCTCTTCCCGTTCTTCTTCGGGAATCAAATCCAGCTTGTTGAGCAGCAGCCAGCGGGGTTTTTGAGCCAGATCCGGGTCGTATTTTTCCAGTTCGCGCACGATGGCGAGCGCGTCTTCCACCGGGTTGGCGTCGGGAGCGAAGGGGGCGAGGTCGACAAGATGCAGCAGAACGCGGGTGCGTTGCAGGTGCTTCAGAAAGCGGATGCCCAACCCCGCGCCTTCCGCCGCGCCTTCGATCAGACCGGGCACATCGGCGATGACAAACGAGCGTTCCTCATCGACCCGCACCACGCCCAGATTGGGATGCAGGGTAGTAAAGGGATAATCGGCCACCTTCGGGCGGGCGGCGGAAACCGAGCGGATGAAGGTGCTCTTGCCCGCGTTGGGCAAGCCAAGCAGGCCAACATCGGCCAGCACCCGCAGTTCCATCCGCAGCTCGAATTCCTCGCCTGCTGTGCCGGGGGTGCATTTGCGCGGGGCGCGATTGACGCTGGACTTGAAATGCAGATTGCCGAGGCCGCCTTTGCCGCCCTGGGCGAGCAGCACTTTCATGCCGTCCTGCGGCAGATCGGCGATCAGCGCCTCGCTGTTCTGGTCATAGACCACCGTACCGACCGGCACCTTGAGGGTAATATCCTTGCCCGCCGCGCCGTAGCAATCCGCGCCGCGCCCGTTTTCGCCGCGCTGGGCGAGGAATTTGCGCGTATAGCGGTAATCGACCAGGGTATTCAGATTGCGGTCGGCCTCAATGAAGATGCTGCCGCCGCGCCCGCCGTCGCCGCCATCCGGGCCGCCGAGGGGGATGTATTTTTCCCGGCGAAACGAGGCCGCGCCATTGCCGCCGTCGCCCGCCTTGATGTAGATTTTCGCTTCGTCGATGAATTTCATGTTGAACCAATCCGTTGCTGGCCTTGTGGCCGGAAAGCGTGGAATATACCTTCTTTCATGGCCTTGCGGTATCTTCGCGGTTTATCGTTTTTCTTCAGGAGGCGCGGCATGTCGCGCCCTGCAACAGGTACAGGAAAGCGCATCCCCCAACGCCCGTACCCACAAAAAAGCCCTGTCCGAAGACAGGGCTTTTGAATGTCCGGCCTGCGGTTTATTCTGCCGCCGCAGCAGCCACCTCCGCCACCGGAATGATGCTCACGGTGCGGCGATTCTTCGCGCCCTTGATGGCGAATTGCACGGTGCCATTGGTGAGCGCGAACAGGGTGTGATCCTTGCCGATGCCGACGCCTTCACCGGGGTGGAAGGCTGTGCCGCGCTGGCGCACGAGGATGTTGCCTGCCAGCACCACCTGACCGCCGTAGCGCTTGACGCCCAGACGTTTGGATTCTGAATCGCGGCCGTTTCTGGAACTGCCGCCTGCTTTTTTGTGTGCCATGTCTTGCTCCTTTGCTCAGGCCGCGATTGCGTCAATACGCAACTCGGTGTAATTCTGCCGATGCCCCTGATGCTTCTGGTAATGCTTGCGACGGCGCATCTTGAAAATCTTGATTTTGTCATGGCGACCGTGGGACACCACGGTACACTTGACGGTTGCCCCGGCAACCAGAGGGGCGCCCACTTTCACGCTCTCGCCTTCGCCTACCAGGAGGACTTGATCGAGGGTGATTTCAGCGCCAACATCTGCCGGTATCTGTTCTACTTTAAGTTTTTGACCGGCTGACACCCGATACTGCTTGCCACCAGTTTTTATGACCGCGTACATGTTGGACTCCAAAGAACTGCAAGAAAAGGACTCGCGAGTATACGGATTTGACGGCAATTGTCAAATTTTTGCCAAATAACGGGCCGCATCCTGCACGAACGGGGAAGGATGCACCCTCTTGCGGACACGCCGACCAGATGCCTTCCCGCATGTGATCTGGCGCAAGCGGGCAACACGCCGGATGCAAAATCCAATGGAATCCCGCGCAGTCTGTTTTGTGACCATTTAATGCAATATACATATAATTTTTTATTTGTTGTTGCCATAAAACTGCCTTGCTAACCTGAATGCCTCTTTCATTCAGGAGCAGGGACATCATGCCTCAACACAGTCATTCCAACGCATCCGGCAGGCGAGCCGATATTATCCAGCGCAAATTTTTTCTTTCATCGGGAGACTGAAATATGCCATCGAGAAAAGAAATCGTCTTGGGCGTCAACCTTCTGGCTTCCGGTCGTCACGATGCGGCCTGGAAAACGCTTCCGCATCCAGAAACGCTGTCCACTGACATTGACAGCTTCATCAATATCGCCCGGATTGCCGAACGCGGCAAGTTCGACGCTCTGTTTCTGGCCGATACCCCGGCGGGCATCAGCGGACACGCCTGGGACGAAGCCCTGACCCGTCCCTGGCGGGCGCTTGACCCCATTGTCCTGCATGCCGCCTTGAGTCAGGCCACCCAGCATATCGGGCTGGTTGCCACCACCACCAGCCTGTTCGGCCATCCTTATCCCCTCGCCCGCCAGATTGCGTCCCTGAACCACATCAGCAAGGGACGGGTGGCCTGGAACATCATCACCAGCCAAACGCCCGAAACCCTGCAAGCCTTTGGCGTGGAAAAAGGCTTTGAGCAACAGGAACGCTACCAGCGGGCGGGCGAATTCGCGGAAATCGTCACCCGGCTGTGGGATTCCCTGCCCGACGACGCCATCGTGGCGGACGCGACAAACAACGTCTATATCGACCCCCAGCGCCTGCGCCCCATCAAGGTGGAGGGTCGGCATTTCCGTTCCAGCGGCGTGCTTCAGGTGACACGCGGGCCGCAGCGTCCGGTGATTTTTCAGGCTGGACAATCCAAAGAAAGTCAGGCTTTCGGAGCGCGTTACGCCGACGCCCTGTTTACCGGCCAGCGCACACTGGAGGGCAGCCAAAAGTTCTACCGCGACGCCAAGGCGCTGGCGCAGGCCAATGGCCGCGACCCTTCGCAATTTCTGGTCTTGCCGGGCGTATTTCCGATTCTGGGCGGCACAGAAAAAGAAGCGCAGCAACGCAAACAGGAACTCGACGCGCAGCTTGACCAACAGCATCTGCTGGAAAACCTGGCTCAAAAATTTGGTCTCGAAACCAGCGACCTGCAACTGGACGCGCCCCTGCCCTACGACAAAATAGAAAAAGCCGCCGATTCCATTCCCATCGCCCTGCGTTGGCATCGCCGCATCATTCTGGAAGAGGCCAAAAGCAAAGGCTGGAATACCCGTCAGTTGCTGTTCAGCAATCTCACCGGCGGGCATCGGGTCGTTGTGGGCGCGCCGGAACAGATCGCCCACGACATTCTGAACTGGGTTGACCAGAACGCCGCCGATGGCTTCAACCTGAATGTCGACGTCCAGCCCAGCGGACTGGAAGACATTGTCGACCACCTGATTCCCGTGCTGCAAAAAGCCGGACGTTTCCGCAGGGAATACACGGGCAAGACCTTGCGCGAGCATCTGGGCCTGAACCCCTATGTTTTGCCTGCCCGCTGATTTTTATTGAAAAAACAAAGGAGCCACAAACATGATTCAAACATCCTTCGTCACTTTGAGCCGCGTTTTTTCGCGCGCGATACTGCCCCTGTTTTTACTGGCGTCCGGTACGACAGGCGCTTGGGCGCAAGAAGCGGAACTCCGTATTTCGACACAGCGGACGCCGCTTTACGCCCCCCTGTATGTCGCCAAAAATCAGGGCTGGCTCAATGAGGAATTGGCCAAGTCCAGTCCGGGCACCAAGGCGGTCATCAATATTTTTGATGCGGGCGCGCCGGTCAATGAGTCGTTCGCTTCGGGACTGGCCGACATTGGCACGCTGGGCGATACGCCTTTTACGGTGGGCGCGGCCGCCGGAATTGAACGCAGAATCATCGGCAAGGCTTCCGATGGCCCCCAGACCATTGCGGTCATCACGGCTTATGATTCAAAGATCAGGACGCCTGCCGACCTGAAAGGCAAAAAAGTGGCCGTTCCCAAGGCCACGTACACAGAGCATCTGCTGGCGCTGGTGCTGGAACGCGGCGGGTTGACCTTCAAGGACATTCAATACGTGAACCTGCTGAATTCGGATGTGGCTCCGGCCATCGTCGCCGGGGATGTTGACGCGGGCGCGGTCTGGGAGCCGTTTCTGACCAAGTTTGAATCGGCCAAATCGGTGCGCGTGCTGGCGGATGGGACGGGGCTGAAAGCGGGGATTTCGGGAATTGTGGCGTCTCCTGAAGCGCTGAAGACCAAAAGAAACGCCATCAAGGCATTTTTTCGCGCCTATGAAAGAGGGCGCGCCTATATCCTCTCCAATCCGGTTGAGGCGGGAAAACTGATTGCCAAGGACGTGAACCTTTCGCCGGAACTGACCACGCAAGTGCTGAAAAAGCTGGATTTCAAGACGGCGCTGACCCCGAACGACATCAACGAGTTCAGGAAAACAGCGGAATACATCCACAAAATCGGCATCATCAGGCGGCAGGTCAATATTGATGCCATTGTAGACCTGTCCATTACCCAAGAACTGGGTTTGAAATAAGGGCATGGCGGCAGAGACTGGAAAATCCGGCGTTCGTGTCGCGGGTTCGGGAGGGAAAAATTTTCTGGAATCTGCGGGACGATTCGTCAGCTACGTGATTTTGCCCGTCCTTTTGGTGACGGTCTGGCAATTGTCCGTGGATTGGGGCTATGTCAAACCCATTTTGCTGCCGCCCCCCAGCGAAATTGTCCGCACCTTCATCGACATGCTGAAATCCGGCGAATTGCCGGAACACCTGTGGGTGAGCCTGCGCCGGGTGC
>JAITNI010000203.1 GCA_031290535.1 Zoogloeaceae bacterium | reverse complement strand
ACGAAAAGGAAAAAGACTGGACGCGGGAAAAACAGCGCGTTATGCGCGAAAAGGTGCGGGGGTAATTCCCTAACGCCCCAATTTCCCAATCCCACCACAGGGAAAAATTCACATGCTTTCTGTCCCTCTGACGGGCGACGCCTTTCTATACGGTCTGGGCATTGCCGCCTCCGTGGTCTGCGGCGCGACCGGCGTGCTCGAAGCCAGTCGCAAACAGATTGACCTGTTCGGCGCCATCATGGCCGGGATTGCCGCCTCGCTGGGCGGCGGCACGGTGCGCGATCTGTTGCTGGATCGTCCGGTGTTCTGGATTTCCGACCAGCTTTATCTGGTCGCCACCATTTCGGCGGCGGTCGTCACGTTTTTCATCGCCCGGCATCGCCGGATTTCCGGCAAGCTCTTTCTGATTCCCGATGCCATCGGTCTGGCCTTGTTTACGGTGGTCGGTACTCACATTGCCCTGTCGTTTCAACTTCCCTGGCTGATCGCCAGCCTGATGGGCGTCATCACCGGCGTATTCGGTGGTTTGCTGCGTGACGTGCTGACCAACGAAGTGCCGCTGGTGTTCACCAGCGAACTGTACGCCACCGCCTCATGGCTGGGGGCGCTCGTCCTGATTGTTCTGCAACAGGGGCTGGGCATGGATTCCATCAGCACCAGTTTTATTGCCATGACGGTGGTCATTCTGGTACGGCTCGCGGCGATCCGCTGGCGCATCACCCTGCCCCGCCTGACGACGGACGATTAAGGAAACGCTGAAGAATCCTGTTCGCCCTGAACGGGGAATTATGAGAATAGGCTAAAAAAGTCAGCGCGACGATTTAATCAGCCGCCCATGTGCCGGTTGCGCGGGGCGGGCGTTGTGGGGGTACAGGCGCGCAAAGATGGCGTCCTGTTCCGGAGAAATTTGCATGGGTGTCCTGAACACCGCCCAGATCACGCCTTCGGTACAGGGGGGGCGGGTCAGCGACCCCATATAGGTGTGGTAGCCCAGATCATCGGGCAGGAGCTGATTCAGGTCGATGGTGGCCGCAGGCGGTTTGACCTCGCGGCGCTTTTCCAGCGGCAGATGGTTCCACAGGATCTGAATCAGGGGATGTGCCTCGCCTTTTTCCAGCAGCACGGCCACAATCAGGCGCTCGCCGTCCGCCGCGATGTGTTCCAGATGCACCCCCATATCAAACACGCGCCCGGACAGGGTTTCTTCGGCGGGGCGGTAAAAATTCAGGCGTTCCAGTTGATAGGTCTTGCCCAGCAGGATCAGGCGGTTTTCGCCCACCCGCGCCTCAATACCGCTGCCAGTGTCGGAAATCACGAACAGGGAAGGCCGGTAGTCAAATTGCAGCGGCTCCAGATCCACCTCAATGCCGCCGCGAATATCAATGGGCGACTGGCGCTGGCCGGCGTTGCACAGCGTCGCGGGATTTTCCGCCGGCGGACTGGCCTTTTCCTGCCGGGGCGGCGGGGCGATTCTTCTGACAGAGGGCGGGGAGGCAGACGCCTGCCCTCCCCCGCCGCTTCGCACGGGCGCAGACGCGGGAGGCGCATGAAGGGTGGCGCTTTGCGCCTGCGCTTCCGGCAGACGCGCTGCCGCTACGGCCTTGATGGCGTCCAGTTGCTCACGGATGCTGGCCTGCCGCAGGGGGCGCGGGGCGGCCTGCGGCGCGGAGGCCGCCCCTTCCGGGACGGGCGCGGCGTTTTCTTCCGCCGGTGCTGCCGGAGCGCGGTTGGCCAGCGGACGGCACAATTCGCGTAACACCTTGTCTTCCAGCGTGTTGCTCCGCACGGGCAACATGCTCGTGTCCTTCATCTCATCTTCGCGCAACACCTCGTGGCTGGCCTTGATGAAACTGCGTCGCTGGGTTGCCACGGCGCGTTGCAGGCAGTCGTACCGGCTGGTGGTCTGAATGTATTTGTACTCGCCCCCCGAACGCAGATCGACAATTTCATGCGCCAACACCAGACGGCTGGTCGCCATCAAGGCGCCATCCGCCTCCCGGTTCACGCTGGCCGTATCCAGCTCAATGGATCGCCCCTGCTCGCTGGCAATCGCGCGCCACACCGAAGATTGCGCCAAAGCCACGCCCCCCGGCAAGCTCAGGACGATGGAGAGAAGAAGGAGAAATTTTGTCTGCATGGTTTTGGCAGAACCGCTTTTGAGGTCAGAATGGAAGAATACTACTGCATCTGGGCATTCCTGACAAAAGGCGGGAGGGGGGTCAGGGCGATTGCGTATCAGTACAGCAAATCTGTAGGGGCGGAAAAGCATCCGCCCAGGGCGCGCGCAGCGCGCCCCTACGGGTTGGGGGGCAAATTGTGGGAACAGCGATATTGCGAGAAATGGGATAACGCCCCTCACTCGATTTTTGGGAGAAAGACCGGGGGGAGGATCGGGGGAGGAGGGACTTCTTTTTCCTCTTCTGTTGCGGTTTGTCGCCAGCATCTCTGAGAAAACGGATCATCATGAGATAGGTGTTTCGCCATTTTGTGCATTTTGTGATCCGATTCGTCCTCGATCAGGGTCAGGACTTTGCATTGATCCTTGGTCTGAATGCCGACAGGCGTTGCAACCAGTGTATAGTCAGTTGGCGAAATCGATCCTTTGACATCATAGTAGAGCGCGGCGCCTTCCGCCGGACATTTGGCACTGCCGAAATCGACGGAGATGCCTCTGGAGTAGCGACCCGTCGCGGCATGGCGGCGTTCCAACACATGGGCGATTTGGAGCAGAACGCTCTCGCACTCCATCCGTCTGGCCTTGAGCATCTGGCTGGTATACAACGGCAAGGCGGCCATCATCAGAATCCCGATCACCAAGACCACGATCATGAGTTCAATCAGCGTAAAACCGGCTTCTTTTTTGTTCATCGCAGACCCCGTTTCTGTTCTGCTCGGGCGACCGGGAACATTCCGGCTGCCCGTCCGTCCTCCAATAAAATCCGGCGCAGCCGCTGCCCGACTCTCCCCTTCGAGGTTAGCAAATATCACGAATTCCCACAATAATTATTCATCCGTCCGTTGTTCGCCCTGAAGCTCTGTCGTTGAGCGTGGTTCGACAGAGCTTCACCACGAACGGGAAAACAGGCTCACACCACGAACGGAAAAGACAAGCTCACCATGAACGAAAAATTGTGGGAACCACTATTCAGAGTTTCCCAAAGAAGGCTTTGGCAACAGGGAATTAATGACAAAGAGATTGACGCGACTGCCCCGCGCTCCGCGCCCGCTTTTTTGGGAGAGAGGCCGGGGGCATTCTCTTTCCCCTCCTGTTGCGGTTTATCGCCAGCATTCCTGAGAAAACGAAACATGATAAGGTTGTCCGTTCGCCTGTTTTTCGCCCAGGTGGTTCAGGGTCAGGGCCTGGCATTTATCCAGGGTCTGATTGCCGACAGGCGTTGCGGTCAGTGACCAGGCTTCTGCTGTAATCGTTGGAACGATCTCATAGTGGGTCGTAGCGCCTTCCGCCGGACATTGGGCGGCGGGCGCGTTGCCTGCGTAGCTGTTCGTCGCGGCATGGCGGCGTTCCATCACGTTGGCGGCATGGAGCAGAACGCTCTCGCACTCCATCCGTTTGGACTTGCGAATCTGGTTGTTATATAACGGCACGGCGATCGCAACCAGAATCCCGATAATCACGACCACGGTCATGAGTTCAATCAGCGTAAAACCGGCTTCTTTTTTGTTCATCACAAACCTCGTTTCTGTTCTGGTCAGACAACCGGGAACATTCCGCTTG
>JAITNI010000183.1 GCA_031290535.1 Zoogloeaceae bacterium | reverse complement strand
TCCAAAGCGACTATAATTACTCCAAGGAGTGCAAAAAAGTGTATGCTGAATTCATGAAGAATCCGCTGGCCTGGTGCGTCACTGGCAAGTATCTGAAGATGCCGCCGTCGATGGCGAAGTTCCTCAAGGAAAACAACATCAAGTGGCATACCAAGGGCGACGACCTCGATTTCAAGTCGAACGAGTGGCGGGTGCACGTAGAAGGGCTAAATGGGATGAAGGAACAGCTTCATGCCAAAATCAAGGAGCTGATGATTCGGGTGGAGGACTTCATGGGGCAGTACGAAGCCAACCTGGAAGGCTCGAACCGTTCCCGTGAAAAAGGCCAGAAGGCGCTGGATGCGGCGCTTTCGGCGGGGGATTCGCAATGACCCGCTGTTTCTCTTTTCGCCCACGCAATGTACTGCGCGTCTGATTTTTTTGATTGTTATTGAACCGCGCAGGCCACTGACCTCAAGGGTAGTGCGGCGCACATTTCACCGTTTTGAAGGAGCGCGATCATGAGTGAAGTTACTTTTTCCTCCCAGTTGCAGAGCACAATGGTCGCTCTGGGCGGGGCAACGAGCGTCCAGCTCAAATTTGCGGCGCTGCAAATGGCGCTGGCCTCCTCCAACAAGGGGGCGGCGCTGGAGAAGATCGACAAGATCACCAAAGATCAGGATGCGGCCAAGCAATGCGCCGCCTATATCCAGCAGGCGCTCCAGTTGCAAACGAACGCGGAGTCGAATACCGACGGCGCTAAAGGAAATTGTTCTGAAATGCCGGCAGACATGAAGGCGTTTTTCGATGAGCATAATCTCGCCACTGACCGTGATGCCAACGACGAATGGCACAATAAAGATCAGTGGGAGTTCAACATCGCGCACCTGAAGACATTTCAGGAAACGCTCGGCGCCAACACCCAGCAGGAAATGGTGTTTGTCAATGACTTCATGGGGCAGTACAACGCCTATCTGCAAGGGGCGAGCACCATGATTTCGCAGAGCAACCAGACCCTGCTCGGACTTGCCAAAGGCCAGTAATGGCACCGCGTCAAGAAACAGGCATGAGATTTGCTTTTAATCATTCATCAAGGAGCCATTCATGAACCAGGACGCCACCCAAACCTTTGCCACTCTCCTGCGGGAAGGGGCGTATGCCGTGCCGAAGGATGTGCCGGAGGCCGGGTTTGATGTATCTGGCGGTCTGCGCGTCTGATTTTTTGATTGTTATTGGGGAACATCATGCCTTTGAGCGTACAAAATTTCCAGCAGGCCGCCAACCTTCATGGCGCGTTGAAGCTGAAAACCGGCGACGATCCGCAAAACCCGCAAATCGGGAAGGCGGGCAGGCTGGCCTGGATCAAGTCGGCGCTGAATCTGGGCGGCGCGCGTCGGGCCAATGCGGACATCCTGACCGGGTTAAAAAACGCGGTGGCGAATGACTCGCGTTATGCCCAGCTTCGGGGAGAGCAAACAGAGCAGATTCTGGCCGGTTTGAGCAAACGCCGTCCCTTGACGGGCGCAAAAGTCGTCAAGGTCTTGCAAAGGCTTGATAAGGCTGTTTCTGAAAACCGTTTGGCCGGTAACACAACGTCGAAGGAAACGCTCCGCAAGCTTATTGGAGTTCCCGTTGAGCTGGAAAAGGCCAAGGCCGGCTTTGTCGCCAGCTTGAACGACAAGGATATGTTGAGGGACGAGATGGAAAGAATGCTCAATCGCGTGGAAACGGGAAATGTCTTTGAGAACGAACCGACATTCTTTAAGGACATCACTCGCCATATGCACCTGTGTCTGAACGACGTCGTTATTCCAAATGGATCAGGGGACCTTTCCCGTTCATACGTCAAGTCGGTAGAGGACAGTTTGGCGAGCTTCATATCAAAAGGGAGGCAAACAAACATAGATGATCTGGGTTCCGAAGAGAAAAAGCAGGCTTATCTCCTGGCCAGTTTTTGTCACCAGGGGTTGCAGGGGAGAGTGCAGGAGTTCGGTGCCAAGTTGATCGGTGAAAAACTAAATTCTGCTGATGGCATCAACCCAGCCGGGGGTGCTAAGGAGCCGAGCGAATCCATGGCGCTCACGGATGAGGGTGACCATATCGTGTTGCGCGTGTCCTACAATCGCAATGCGAATGGATTTGTGAGAGGCATGGATCTCGTGTTGCAAGCCGACACCACCCTTGCCGCAACCGCGACGTTCACGATTGCGCGTGCGGAATTGCAGCGTCTGGCGGCACAGGACTGGAGCATCAAGCCAGACAAAATGGGAGAAGAATATGACCTTCAGGTCACGGTCACCCATCTGGACGCCAGCCTTGTGGTGGGTCCTCCGCAGGAGGAAGAGTAAGTTCAGTAGTTTGCTGGAATCCGCAAGGGCGGGAAAAGAGCGGTAGCCGCCAACTGCCAACCTTGTTGGCAGGACGGCAACCTTGTTGGCGGAAGCGGGGTCGTGCGCGGCCTGTTTTTCAAATCATTAATCGAACACTGAAGGAGAATGAAAATGGCAACAACGGCAACGAACAATCAGGACATCAACCCGGAATTTCTGGGGGCGGTGTTGGCGGCGGTACAGGAAGGCGCGACGCTGGGCGATGTGGCGGGCATTGAACAGCCGCAACTGGAGGCGCTTTACGCGCTGGGCTACCGTCTGTATTCGGCGGGCAATTTCAGGGACGCGACGACGATTTTTCAAAGTCTGTGTCTCTACGATTACAGCGACCGCCGTTTCTGGATGGGTCTGGCGGGCAGCCAGCAGGGCGCGGGCAATCTGGAACAGGCGGCGGAAGCCTATGGCCTCGCCGGGGTGCGCGGCGATCTGCAAGACCCGGAACCGTTTTATTACGCGGCGCTGTGTTTTTTGAAACTGGGCAAGCTCGAAGAAACCAGAGCGACGCTGGAAGGCATTGCGCGGATGGAGACGCCCACCGATGAAAACCGCGCTGTCTTCAAACAAAAAGCGGCGGATATGCTGGAGGTGATTCGTCTGCAAACCGAAGGCAAAGGAGTGCTGCAATGACTACGCGAATCAACGAGGGCGGGGCGGCGGCTATTGACTTCAACGCGCTGATGGAACAATTGGCGGTCAAGCTCGGCGAGAGCGGACAGGGCAAGGATGGTCTGCCGCCAGTGACGTCTTCCGCCAATGGCACAGGGAGCACGATTGCCCTGGAGTTGCCGAAACTGGTGGCGCCGATGTTGAGCGCGCTGGGGGTGTCGCTGGAAGAACTGGTGCGACTGGTGGGGTCGGAAGAGCGCAAGGTGGCAACCGAGACCAGCACCCAAAGCCTGAAAGCGAAGGCGAAAGAGCGCAAGGAAATCTGCGACAAGAATCTTGAGGAATTGAAAAAGCAGATCGACAAGGAAAACAGTCCGCTCGGACAGTTTCTGAAGGCGTTCAAATTCATTGCGATTATTGTGCAGGCCATTGGCGCGGCGGTGGCTTTTGCAACCGGCAATGCGCCTCTGGGCATTCTGCTGACGGCCTTGATGGTCGACCAGATTATTTCTGCGGCCACCAATGGCGAGCAGGGATTGACCGCCTGGGTGACGAACATCGCCAAGGAATGCGGCGCAAGCGACGAGGTGGCGCAATGGGTGGGCTTCGCCTTCACCATTGCCACCGTCATCGCCACCGTCGGGGTGAGCGTTGGCACCAGCATGGGGCAGGTGCTAACCGCGACCGAAAAAATGCTCACCGCCGTGACGACGATGGTCAGCGCCGGACAGCAGATCGCCCAGGGCGGACTGGCAATTGGTCAGGCGGTGGAGAATTATCAGGTGGCCACGAGCAAGGCGCATCAGAAGGAATTACAGGCGATGCTGGAACGCATCCGCACGGCCATTGATCTGGAACAGGATTTTCTGAAGATCATGCTGGAGAAATTCCAGAACATGCTGGCGAAAGTCAATGAGGTCATCAGCAATACCAGCGACGCGCAGGCGGCTGTGCTGGCAGGCGGCGGACGGGCATTGGCGTGATTTTTGCTCCTCCCCTGACAAGGGGAGGCCGGGAGGGGTTTGCAAGCGGAACGTCCCAAACCCCCCTCAATCCCCCCTTGTCAGGGGGGAGGCAAAACCTCTGGTTTTTTATGATGTTGCACAGTTTTCAACGAATGAAGGAGTGGCAATCATGCAGGTTCAACAAACTACGTCGTCGTATTCGCTCTCGGATACGCAATATCAGGCTTTGCTCACCGATGTGCAGCAAACCGGGGCCAACACCAGGTTCTCCGAAGATTATGTCGTTACCTGGCTGGCGCTGCGCGGGGAATCGGGCAACGCGCCGCAAGCGGGGCTGCCCTCGCTGCCGCCCGGCACGGCCACCAGTCTGGCGGCGATTTCCGGCTGGAGCGGCGCGGCGATTCCCTCGCCGGGCGCGGCCATTCTGGCACTGGTGGGTCGCAACGCGGCGGAAGAACGCCAGTTGAACCGCGAGCTGGTGGCGCTGGAGACGGAAAATATCGCCCAGCAGATCGAAAAGGAAGCGAAGGAAATGCAGAAAAAAGCGATCGCGCAACTGGTTACGGGTATTGTGAGCGGGGCGGTGCAGATCGGCATGGGGGTGGTGTCCATGGGGATGTCTGCAAGTGCGCTTTCAAAAGCGAAGCTGTCGGCAGGTCTGGAGGCAGATGCGTCGTCAATGAAAGGGGTGGGGGCCGCCAACTTCAAGGCAGAGGCGGCAGTGGTCGGCGCACAGGCCGGTCACCTGAATACGATGGCCGGTGCGCTGAATACGGGGAGTAGGGGGGTAGGGGACATTATCAACTCTGTCGGTCAGTTCGTCGGCACGAATTACGATGCCGAAATCAAGAAAATGGAAGCCGACGAAGAAAGAATGCGTGCCAAACGCGATTTCCTCAAAGACCTGACCCAGAGTTTGACCGAGCTGATCCAGAAGGCGCTGTCCACGGCGGATTCGATTCAGCAGAACATGAATCAGACGCGGGCGCGGATTCTGGGGTAACGTCCCTGAAAACACCGGAGAAAAACGTGAGCAAACTTGCAAACGCCGTTACCAGTCTGATGGATGCGACCGGCTGGGAATCTTCCCCACCCGATGAGGCCGGGCGCATTCGCTTTGCGCTGGCGGAGATGGAATTTTTCCTGCAAGCGCCGGATGACCGCCACCTGAGCCTGCTCTATCCGCTTGCCACCGTCGACCCCGGAGAGGACGCCAACGCCAGGGCACGCGGACTGGCGCGGATGGCCGCCGCCGCCGCCCGCAGCCGTTCGGCGTTGCTTTCCTTGCACGAAGGGACGTTTTATCTGCATACGATGGTGGATTTAGCACAGACAGATGTGGAGAAAATCCCGCTTCTGTGTCAGAATTTCCTCAACGACTGCGACTGGTGGCGTCAAAATCGTCCGCCCGCTTACTGAAATCCTGCAAGGTTCTTTTGATGACACGTCCTTTTCTCTCCCCACGCGGTTTTCAAAATGATTTTCGGCGACGCGCAGGATACCGGGCCACTGACCGATTTTTTGAAGTCCGCCCTCACCCTGCCTGCCGAGGAATATGCCGAAGTCTTGCTGGTCGACCCGCACCTGAAACGCGAAGACCCGGCGGACAAGCTGGGCATTCTG
>JAITNI010000175.1 GCA_031290535.1 Zoogloeaceae bacterium | reverse complement strand
AGGCGCATCGTCCAGATTTTCCAGCACGCCCGGAAGTTTTGCCTTTTGCCGCCGCATCGCCAGGGCGCTGCGGCGAAGAGGCAGGAAAAAACCCTTCATGCCATCGCCCTGAGCTTCAGGGCGAACGGGTCAGAATGATTGCGAAATGGTAATATGGTAATATTGCCGGATTTGAACAGGAACCCCCATCATGCCACTCCACCACTATCGAATCACGATAGAACCCCTTGACGACGCAGGCTGCCCCCTGCCAGAACGCGAGCCGCTGCGTTTCGAGACCAGCAACCATGACGACCTGTACGTCATTATCGAAAAACTGGGACGGCGCGACGACCTTGACCCGGACAAAACCCTGCACCTGGCTCTTGGCTTGAAACTGTTCGGAAAAGTGCTGATGGAAAACCGTGAAAATCCGCTGTTCGGCGATTTTTCCCCACACTTCGTGGCCTTCATGAAAAACCTGAAACAGGGAACGCCGAAGGACGCTCCGCCTGTTTCGTCATCGTAAAACGGACTTCGCTTTGAAGTCCCGCCCTTCAATGCGGCGAGTCCCCCTGTGCGGGGGGCTTCGCCACGAACAGAGATCCAATCCCTCTGGGCAGCGACGACGCCATTCCGCCATCACGTGTTTTCAGGCTTGCCCTCTGCCGTTCCATGATGCAAAATGAGAGCTTGTGTTTTGAGAGGGGTCAGCATGGATTCGCGTGTTTCCCGCAATGATTGTATACCTGTGGTGTCCGATGGGCTGGAACAACTGGCGCTGGAAGAAATCGCCCGTCGGGTACGGCTTAATACGCCGCCCAGAGTGCTGGATATGCCCTGCGGCGAGGGGAGCCGTGCCGTGGCGATGGCAAGGCTGGGCGCGGACGTGCTGGCGGTGGATGTCCCGCCGCTGGAAGGCAGTGTACGCGGGCGCGCCCTGGTCGCCGGAGTGGCCGATCACGTGCGTTTTTTCAGTACCTTGAAGATTGGCGTCGCGCTTCTGGAAGCGTTGCCGGAAGGCGTGTTCGATCTGGTGTTCTGTCATTACGGCATTCACCCGCTGCCTTACGGCGAAGCCGCCCAAACCTTGCGTGGGTTGTTGAAGCGCCTGCGGATTGGCGGCAAGCTGTTTGTTTCCGCATATGGCCTGCATTCCGATCTGGGCGAAGCCTACGCCGATGCCGACAAACCGGTGGCGGAACGCTATTGTCGTCTGACCCCGGCGCGCGCGCGCAGCTACAACCTGCCCGGCTCCGTTTGTCTCTACACCGAGCGCGATTTGGTCAACCTGCTGATCCACATCGGCGGCGGCGTGTTGCGGACGTTTACCAGTACGCACGGCGCAGTCAAAGGGATTGCCGTGCGTATTTAGGAAAATGGGGGTTTGCGCCGCCAGAATTCTCTCAAATGCCTTCCCGCGCTCCCTGCCCCCCTTTGTCAGGGAAAAATAGGCGCCGCGCTTCGCGCGAAAAGTTGAAAACAAAGTCTTGCTCCGGCGCGGTCGTTTGACGAATGACCCGCCACTCACGATAATCAGCCGCCCGGTTGCCAGCGGCGTTTTGCCGATCCCTCATGAAACCCAGTATTCGTCAGAAACTCGAACAGCTTGCCTTCCGTCTGGAAGAAGTCGATGCGCTCCTGTCCAGCGAAGCGGCGGCGGCGGATATGCGCGAGTTTCGCCGCCTCTCCCGCGAACGCGCCGAAATCGGGCCGGTCACGGCGCTCTATGCCGCCTATCTTCAGGCGGAAGCGGATCAGCGCGAGGCCGAAGCCTTGCTGGACGCCCCGGACATGCGCGACTTCGCCGCCGAGGAAATGGCCGCCGCCAAAGCGCGGCTGCCCGAACTCGAACTGGAATTGCAAAAGCGCCTCCTGCCGCGCGACCCCAACGACGAACGCAACATTTTGCTGGAAATCCGCGCCGGAACTGGCGGCGATGAATCCGCCCTGTTCGCGGGCGATCTGTTTCGCATGTACAGCCGCTACGCCGAGCGCCAGCGCTGGCAGGTGGAAGTGCTTTCCGCCAGCGCATCGGAACTGGGCGGCTACAAGGAAATCATCTGCCGCGTCAGTGCCCAGGCCAGCGCGCACGGCATTTATTCGCATCTGAAGTTTGAATCCGGCGGCCATCGGGTGCAGCGTGTGCCGGAAACCGAAACGCAGGGCCGCATCCACACTTCCGCCTGCACTGTGGCGGTGATGCCGGAAGCGGACGAAGTGGAAGAAATCGCGTTAAACCCCGCCGACCTCAAGATTGACACCTTTCGCGCTTCCGGCGCGGGCGGCCAGCACATCAACAAAACCGATTCGGCGGTGCGCGTCACCCATCTGCCGACCGGCATTGTCGCCGAATGTCAGGATGGCCGCTCGCAACACCAGAACAAGGCGTCCGCCCTGAGAGTGCTGGCGGCGCGAATCAAAGACGGGCAGGTGCGCCAGCAACAGGCCATTGATGCCGCGACGCGCAAAAGTCTGGTCGGCAGCGGCGACCGCTCCGGGCGCATCCGCACCTACAATTTTCCGCAGGGGCGCGTCACCGATCACCGCATCAACCTCACCCTTTATAAACTTGCCGCCATTCTGGAAGGCGATCTGGACGAACTCATCGGCGCATTGAATACCGAGCACCAGATGGAACAACTCGCCGCGCTGGCCGAATGAGCGCCCCCCGACAGGCTGGTGACTGGTGGAAGGCCGCGCGCCAGCAAATTGACACGCTGGACGCCCGCCTGCTGCTGCACACCGTGACGGGCATCAGCCACGCGGCGCTCCTCAGTCATCCCGAAACCTTGCTGACCCCGGCAGAACAGGAACGCCTCGCCCACCTGACGCAACGCCGCGCCGCCGGGGAGCCGCTGGCGTACCTCACCAATGAGGCGGGATTTTATGGTCGCAATTTTGCGGTAGCAGCGGGGCAAGTGCTCATCCCCCGCCCTGAAACGGAAGAACTGGTCGACCGGGCGTTAACTCTGCTCGCGCAACTGGCCGCCGCGCAGACCCCCAACATCCTGAAGGCGCTGGACTTGGGTACGGGGAGCGGCGTGATTCCCGTCAGTCTGGCGCTGGAATATCGCGGCTCCATTCCCCTCGCCATGACGGCGGCGGAAATCTCTCCGGCGGCGCTCGCC
>JAITNI010000164.1 GCA_031290535.1 Zoogloeaceae bacterium | reverse complement strand
AAGTGCAGGCCGGTGGTGGGTTCGTCGAGGATGTAGAGGGTGCGCCCGGTGTCGCGGCGGGAAAGTTCCAGCGCGAGTTTCACCCGTTGCGCTTCGCCGCCGGAAAGGGTGGTGGCGCTCTGGTCGAGGGTGATGTAGGAGAGACCCACATCCATCAGGGTTTGCAGTTTGCGGGCGACGTTGGGCACCGGGTCGAAGAATTCGCGTGCGGCTTCCACCGTCATGGCCAGAATTTCGTGGATGGTCTTGCCCTTGTACTGGATTTCCAGCGTTTCGCGGTTGTAACGCTTGCCGTGGCAGACGTCGCAGGGGACGTAGATGTCGGGCAGGAAGTGCATTTCTACCTTGAGGACGCCGTCGCCCTGACAGGCTTCGCAGCGTCCGCCCTTGACGTTGAAGGAAAAACGCCCCGGCGCGTAGCCCCGTGCGCGGGATTCCGGCACCTGCGCGAAGAGTTCGCGGATGGGCGTCATCAGGCCGGTGTAGGTGGCCGGGTTGGAGCGCGGGGTGCGGCCAATCGGCGACTGGTCGACGTTGATGACTTTGTCAAAATGGGTGAGGCCGCGAATTTCGTCGTGTTCCGCCGGTTCGGTCAAGGCCCGATGAATGGAACGCGCCGCCACCGCATAGAGCGTGTCATTGACCAGCGTGGATTTGCCGGAGCCGGAAACGCCGGTCACGCAGGTGAATAAGCCGACCGGCAAGACCATTTCCACATGCTTCAGATTGTTTCCCCGTGCGCCCAAAATGCGCGTCTGTTTGTCCGGGTCGGGGGCGCGGCGGGTTTGGGGGACGGCGATCTGGCGACGTCCGGCCAGATACGCGCCGGTGAGGGAATCGGGATGCGCCTCGATGTCCTGCGGCGTGCCGCTGGCGACGATGTGGCCGCCGTGTACGCCCGCGCCGGGGCCGATGTCCAGCACGTAGTCGGCGGCGCGGATGGCGTCCTCGTCGTGCTCGACCACAATCACCGTGTTGCCCATGTCACGCAGATGCACGAGGGTCTGCAACAGGCGGGCGTTGTCGCGCTGGTGCAGGCCGATGGAGGGTTCGTCGAGCACGTACATGACGCCGGTCAGGCCGGAGCCGATCTGGCTCGCCAGCCGGATGCGCTGCGCCTCGCCGCCGGAAAGGGTCTCCGCCGAACGGTCAAGGCTCAGGTAATCCAGCCCGACGTTGATGAGAAATTTCAGCCGCGCGGCGATTTCTTTCAGCACCTTTTCCGCCACCTGCACCTTGTGCCCGGACAGGCGCAAGGTCTCGAAAAATTCCAGCGCCGCCTTCAGGGGCAGACGGTTGATCTCGTGCAGGGTACGCCCCGCCTCGCCCTCGCCCATCCGCACATGCCGGGCTTCCTTCCGCAAACGGCTGCCCTCGCACTGCGGGCAGGGCTGGCTGCTGATATGCCGGGAGAGTTCCTCGCGCATCATCTGCGAATCGGTCTCCTTATAGCGCCGCTCCAGATTGTGAATGATGCCCTCGAACGCATGGGCGCGGGTAAAGCGGGAACCGCGCTCGCTGACATAGGTAAAATCAATCGCCTCGCGCCCGGAGCCGTACAGCACCACTTTTTGCGTCGCCTCGTCCAGCTCGGCAAACGGGGTATTGACGTCAAAATCGTAATGCGCCGCCAGCGCCGTCAGGAGTTGAAAATAGAACGGCGTCTTGCGATCCCAGCCCTTGATCGCCCCCGCCGCCAGCGACAGATGCGGCGCGATCACCACCCGTTTGGGATCAAAAAACTGGATGACGCCGAGGCCGTCGCACTTCGGGCAGGCCCCCATCGGATTGTTGAAGGAAAACAGGCGCGGCTCCAGTTCCTGCAAGGCGTAGTCGCAGGTGGGGCAGGCGAAGCGGGCGGAAAACAGGTGCTCCTGACCGGAATCCATCTCCAGCGCGATGGCGCGGCCATCGGCGTGACGCAGGGCGGTCTCGAAGGATTCCGCCAGCCGCTGGCGCATGTCATCGCGCACCTTGAGGCGATCGACCACCACATCGACCGTATGCTTTTTGGTCTTGGCGAGTTTCGGGAGCGCGTCCATCTCGTGAATGTCGCCGTCAATCCGCAACCGCGCAAAGCCCTGGGCGCGCAGTTCGGCAAACAAATCCTGCTGCTCACCCTTGCGATTGGCGACAATGGGGGCGAGGATCATCAGCTTGGTGCCCTCCGGCAGCGCCAGCGCGTGATCGACCATCTGCGACACCGTCTGCGCCGCCAGCGGCAGGCCATGCTCCGGGCAATACGGCGCGCCGACGCGGGCAAAGAGCAGCCGCAGGTAATCGTGAATCTCCGTCACCGTGCCCACCGTGGAACGCGGGTTGTGGCTGGTGGACTTCTGCTCAATGGCAATGGCCGGCGACAACCCCTCGATCAGATCGACATCCGGCTTTTCCATCAGTTGCAAGAACTGCCGGGCATAGGCCGAAAGCGACTCCACATAGCGCCGCTGCCCCTCGGCATACAACGTATCAAACGCCAGCGACGACTTGCCGGAACCGGAAAGCCCGGTAATCACAATCAGCCGGTCACGCGGCAGATCAAGGCTGATGTTCTTGAGATTATGCGTGCGCGCGCCACGAATGCGGAGGGTGTCCATCGGGGGGGATGAGTGGGGTAGGGAGATGTTTCTATTGTAAGCGGTTTGCGGGAAGGTCACGAGGAAATCGTAAGGCCTGTGCATGTCGCGGCAGCACCCGCCAACGGACAGATTGGAAGCCCTGACAGCTCGTGACACTCCTCTTGCCAAGTATCCAGACATCGGCTAGCATCTCTCTTCATGGTGTTGGGATAGGCTGAATTATCCTCAGCACAAACATGAATAACTGACTTCACATGAAGGGGATGAATTATGGGTTTAATTGCACTTAACTGCACAAAATGTGGGGCACGCCTTGAAGTTGACGATGGGACGTCCACTTATACATGCAAATATTGCCAGACTGTTCATGAGCGTGACTACTCAAATGGCGCTTCACCAACCCCGTATTCGCTTCATGTGATGGCAAAACGCGCTCTTGCCAATGGAG
>JAITNI010000160.1 GCA_031290535.1 Zoogloeaceae bacterium | reverse complement strand
ACCCGCAAACCGGCTTCCACGCCCACGTCTTCCATCGCCAGCACCATGCAGGCGACCCACTGGTCGCGCTCTGCGGTGCCGATGGCAAAGGGCAGATGCCGTTCGCGCAGGCGGGGATGTCCGTATTTTTCCACGAACAGGTCGGGGCCGCCCAGCCAGCCGGAGAGGAACATGAACAGTTTTTCCCGTGCGCCTTGCAGACTTTCCGGGTGCAGGGCGCGCAACGGGGCGAACCGGGGTACGGCATCCATCAGGGCGTAAAACCGGTCGACCAGCCGCCCCAGCGCCGCCTCGCCGCCCAGAATTTCGTAGGACGTCTGTTCCTGTTCCATCTTCTGCGCGAATACTCAGGCGGGCATGGGGTCGGAATTGCCAAGGGCGGTGGAGTGAATGCCGCCATCCACGTAGAGAATTTCGCCAGTAATGCCGCTTGCCAGATCGGAGAGCATGAAGGCGGCGGCATTGCCCACTTCCTCGATATTCACATTGCGACGCAGCGGGGCGTGGTGGGCGTTGTAGGCCAGGAGCTTGCCGAAATTGCCAATGCCGGAGGCCGCCAGCGTCTTGATGGGGCCAGCAGAAATGGAATTGGCGCGGATGCCTTCCGGCCCCAGACTGAAGGCCAGATAGCGGGTGGCCGCTTCCAGACTGGCCTTGGCCAGCCCCATCGTGTTGTAATTGGGCATGGTGCGATCCGCGCCCAGATAGGTGAGCGCCAGCACCGACGCCTTGCGACCCTGCAACATAGGCCGCGCTGCCTTGACCAGCGCAGGATAGCTGTAGGAAGAAATTTCGTGGGCGATGCGAAAGGATTCCCTTGAAATACCGTCCAGAAAATCCCCTTCGATGGCCTCGGAAGGCGCGTAGGCGATGGAATGCACAAGACCGTCCAGCCCTTCCCAGGATTGGCCCAGCGTCTCGAACAGCGCCGTAATCTGCGCGTCGCTTGCCACGTCGCACGGCAGCACCAGATTGCTGCCGAATTCAGTGGCGAACTTGCGAACCCGTTCCTCAAACCGCTCGTTCTGGAAGGTGAGCGCCAGTTGCGCGCCTTCCCGGCAACATGCCTTGGCAATGCCGTAAGCGATGGAGTGCTTGGACAGCACCCCGGTAATCAGGATTTTTTTGTTGGCGAGAAACCCCATCTGCTGCTCCCGGTAAAAATGATTTGGCGGATTATAGCGGAATCAGCCGCTGTCTTGCGCGATTGCGTACATGAAAAGCGGGCGATCGCACCGGGCGGCGGCATCTTTGACCAGAAAAGTCTACGATGCTCAGGCATAGAACCCCCTCGCCAGACCGAGCGTTGCATCAGGAACCATCGAACCATGCCCTTCGACCAGGCTCAGGGCGAACGGGTGAGATACACGTTGCCCATTCGTGGTAAGCCTGTTTTGCCCGTTTGTGGTGAAACCCTGTCGAACCACGCACATGGCAAGCTGAACCATTGAGCCGCGCCCTTCGACAAGCTCAGGGCGAACGGGTGAGATACACTTTTCCCGTTCGTGGTGAGCCTGTCGAACCACGCGCATGACAAGCTGAACCATCAAGCCATGCCCAACGACCGGGCTTCAGGACGAACGGGCGGAGGGAGATTATTGGAACCGCTATAAATACACACCACCGATCGTCCTGAAGCTCTGTCGTTGGATATTCCCTGCAAAAACAAGGGCAACGACGGCCTCAGCCCGAACGGTTGGAAATTGTTCAGCGTTTTCCTATCGGGAAAATTTCGGCTTCATAGAACCTCAAAGATAAAAAGGGGTTGCTGATTCCCGCGATGTCCGGTGTAATAGCCCACTGCGTCTCATGACGCAGAACAAACGCGCCCCGCGCATAAAAAAGCCACAACAGCAGGCCCGCAAGCATGACCCGGAGCAAATCAGGATGCAAAAAAAGATTGGAATCGCCGTCCTCGGCGGCGGCCCCGCTGGAGTGGCAACGGCGACGGGACTGGTTCGTCTGGGATATTTTGTGACCCTTTTTGCCGCGCCGCGCCACTTTGCCGCCTTGGAAAGCGTCTCGGAACATGTCGCGGAAGGGCTGCGCCAGCTTGGCTTGACGGAGGCGCTCGCCACCCTGTCCGCGCCCTCTCCCCGCCGTTTTTTCTGGCACGGGCAGGAAGACGCGCATCAGGAAGAACGCCTCGTCTATCGCCCCGATTTTGACGCCGCCCTGTTGCGCGATGCCCGACGGCTGGGCGTCCGGGTGGAGGAGGCCGAGGTCAAAAGCTGGCAGCCGGATGGACGTCGCCTAACGGTTAAAGTGCAGCTCCCGCACGGTGGCGGCGTCAGAAGCCTGCATACCGATTTTGTCGTTGAGGCGCGGGGACGCACCGCGCCTTTTCCGCATCACGTCACCGGTCGGCGGCGCGGCGCGGAAACGATGTCCCTGTTGCAATACTGGCATCCCGGCGCGGCCACGGGCAACGAACACCCCGGCTCCGCCGTGCAAAGTTTTGCGGACGGTTGGGTCTGGTTCGCGCGCGGCGCCAATGGGCGCGTCTATTCGCAACTGACGCTGGACGTCGAGCAGACCCAATTGCCCAGCAAAGCCCATCTGAACAAATTTTGTCGCGGCTATCTGAAGCGCCTTGAAATCTCCCGGGAATTCATCAAGGGCGCAACCCCCGTGGATTTGCCCTATCCGCGCGCCAGCACCTCCGTGCTGACCTACGACATGGCAGACGAGAAGAGCCTGCGCGTCGGCGATGCCGCCGTGGCGGGCGACCCCCTGCCCGGCAACGGAATTCTGCTCGCCCTGTCGACCGCATTGCAAGCGTCAGCGGTCATTCACACCCAGCTCCGTTTTCCCGAACGCGCCGTGCTGGCGCAGGAATTCCATCGCCAACGCCTCTCCGATCTCTTTTATCGCTTTGCGCGCACGGGGCGTGATTTTTACGCCAAAGAAACCCACTGGCCGGAAACCGCCTTCTGGCAAACCCGCCACCACTGGCCGGATGCCGAACCGCTGTACCCTCCCACCACGCCGCAAACGGTCGACATTACCTACCTGCCCGTACTGGCCGGAGATGAAATCATCGAGACCGAAGTCGTCGCGACGCCCGAACATCCCCTGGGCATCTGGCAAGTCGACGGCGTGGAAGTCGCCCCGCTGCTGCGTCTGGCGCGGAGCGCAAAAAGCGAGGCAGGGGCGCGACATGCCTTGTCGGGCCTCCTGAACCACTCGTCGCAACACGCGGCGCAATGGCTCTTCTGGCTACAGGAACAGGGCTGGCTGGCCGATTTTGAGTAAGTGCTTGCCAAAAGCATGTTTGTTTATCCAAAGGCGAGAGTCGGGTTTCCGCATGGCGCTTCCGCCCCGTTTTCCTTTGCGCTAACAGAAGAACGGGACGTTTCCTGCGCTGGCTCCGTGTCTGTATTTTCAAAATCCTGTCGGGAGCCGCTGGCCTGATATAATCGCCCGTCAATCAGAACAAAGAGACGATTCCAAGGTGCCTCTCGGTTTTTACATCATCATGGCCGCGCAGTTTTTTTCCGCGCTGGCTGACAACGCGCTGCTTGCCGCTGCCATCGTGGTTTTGCGGGATATGGACGCTCCCGCCTCCTATGTTCCGCTGCTGAAAACCTTTTTTGTCGTCTCCTACGTGGTGCTGGCGGCATT
The DNA here is from genome assembly GCA_031290535.1 of Zoogloeaceae bacterium. Classification (GTDB taxonomy): domain Bacteria; phylum Pseudomonadota; class Gammaproteobacteria; order Burkholderiales; family Rhodocyclaceae; genus Azovibrio. The sequence goes on along the minus strand of JAITNI010000160.1, from coordinate 4,961 downwards.
TGTGGGCGCGTTTGCGGATTCCATGCCCAAGTGGCGCGTGATGTTCATCAGCAACAGCATCAAGATTCTGGGCTGCGCCATGATGTTTGCGGGTGTGCATCCGCTGGTGGCCTATGCGGTGGTGGGGCTGGGCGCGGCGGCCTATTCGCCCGCCAAGTACGGCATTCTCACCGAATATCTGCCGCACCGGCTGCTGGTCGTTGCCAATGGCTGGATTGAAGGGCTGACCGTGGCGGCCATTGTGTTGGGGTTTGCGCTGGGGGGGGCGCTGATTGAACCGGCCATGATGAAAAATCTGCTCGCGTTCGATCTGCCGTTCATCAATACCGAGGGCAGGATGGTCATTGTCATCGTCTGCCTGATTTACATTGTTGCCGCCCTGTTCAACCTGAAGGTGCCGGATACCGGCGTCGATCACAAGCCGCTGAAGAAAAATCCGCTGTATCTGGCGCACGAATTCGGCCATTGCCTGAAGCTCCTCTGGCAAGACCGGTTGGGGCGCATTTCGCTGGCCGTCACCACCCTGTTCTGGGGCGCGGGGGCCACGATGCAGTTTATTCTGATCGACTGGGCCAAGGACGTTTTGCACCTTGATCTCTCGAAATCCATCATGATGCAGGCCGTTGTGGCCGCTGGCGTCGCCGTCGGCGCGATTTTGGCGGCGCGGCTGGTCAGCCTGAAAGGCGCGTTCAGGGTCATTCCCATTGGCATTGTCATGGGGCTGGTGATCCCCGTCATGAATGGGGTGGACAGCCTCTGGATTGCCATTCCCCTCCTGATTCTCATCGGCGGACTCTCCGGCTTTTTTCTGGTGCCCATGAACGCCCTGCTGCAACACCGGGGACATATTCTCATGGGCGCGGGTCATTCCATCGCGGTGCAGAATTTCAACGAAAACCTCGCCATCCTCATCATGACCACCCTGTACGCCGTGATGATTAAAGGAGAAATCGCCCTGAGCTGGGCGCTGACGCTGTTCGGGCTGTTCATCAGCGGCGCCATGTCCCTGATTCTCTGGCACCACCGAAGCAACCAGCGCCGCTTTGACGACACCGCCTATCTGGATGACACCCACCGCCATTGAGCGCGCCTGAATCCTTGGTAATGGAGTTCAAAATGCTGCCCGTCCCCGTCCCTCCTTCGCATTTTTTCGCCGCCACGCGCGCTATTCTCCTGCTGGGCATTGTCCTTGCTGGTTTGTGGGCGATAGCGCCCCCTGCGAATGCGGCAGAGCAAAAGGGCAAGCCGGTTCAGCCAACCGCGCACACTCCGAACCCCAAAGACCTGAAGCCGATTCGCAAAGCCGAGGGGTGGGAGTGGGGCTATGTCAATGACAAGTTCGAGACCCTCATCCCGTTCCGTTTTGGCGAAGCGAGCGATTTTACCGCTAATGGGCTGGCAAAAGTCAAGCTCAAAGGCGACTGGGGCTATATCAACACCAGCGGCGAAGTGGTCATCCCGTTGCGCTATCATGAAGCGTTTGATTTTGCGGCCAATGGTTTGGCAATCGTTGGCGTCGAGAAAGGGGGGCGCAGCATTGGAAATAGATATGGCTTTATCAATGAGAAAGGCGAAGAAGTGATTCCACTCCGCTATGACTACCTCGGGGAATTTGCGCCCAATGGTCTGGCGGTAGCCTGTAGCAGCGTTAACCTGCTGGATAAAAAATGCGGCTACATCAACATGAAAGGCGAAACGGTGATTCCGTTTCAATTTGACATGAAGGGCTATCTAATGGCTCCGATTCGATTCAAAGATGTTAATTTATTTGCAAAAAATGGCTTGGCACTCGTGCGCGTCGATAATAAATTTGGCTATATCAACGCCAAAGGAAAAACCGTCATCCCCCTGCGCTTTGACATGGCGCTGAATTTTTCCGCCAATGGCCTGGCGCCGGTTCGTGTGGATCGAAAAAAACATATTTTTTCTGATGAAATTGGAAAATTTGGCTTTATCAATGCGGCAGGGCAATATGTAATTCCGCCCCGGTTTGATGCCACGCTCGGTTTTGATGATGCCAGCGGTTTGGCAAGCGTTAAAATCAAGGGCAAATGGGGCTGGATTGACGCGGAGGGCAAAGAGGTGATTCCGGCGCGCTATGACTCTTACGTAGGTCGCGGAGGGTTTTCAGGTAATGGGCTGGTCGCCGTTCAAATCAAGGATAAATACGGGTTTATCAATACCAGGGGAGAAGTGGTGATTTCCTTTCGTTATGATAAGGCATATAACTTCGAGAGCAATGGGTTGGCAGAGGTAAAAATAGGTAAAGAATGGTTCTACATTAATATCAAGGGAGAAGAGATTTTTGATCTGTCGAGATGTCAGGGATTGTCTGGCTGCCTCAAAAACCCTGGTCAATCCCAAAAATAAATACACGCCCCCATTCGCCCTGAGCCTGTCGAAGGGCGCGGCTTGATGGTTCGGCTCACCATGCCTGCGTGGTTCGACAGGGCTTCACCATGAACGGAAAAACAGGGCTTCACCATGAACAGAAAATTATGAGAGCGGCTATATGAACAGAAAATGATGGAAACGGCGATATTCAGAGTTTCCCTCACGGCATTCTCCCCGCCGTTTTGCCTTCCAGCGCCAGATACATCATGCCCACCATGATGGCGTCGTTCATGGCGTCGTGGCGGGGGAGCATGGGGATGTCCAGACGATCGACCATCACATCCCAGTGCAGGTCGATATAGGAGCCGGGATACAGGCGCTGCCGCCAGTCGTAGTAGCGCGATGAAATCTCGATTTTCCGGTTTGGCAACGGCCCGCCGAGCATCGGGCGCAGGTATTTTTCCAGCACGGCGATGTCGTAATCCAGATAGTAGCCGATCAGCGTTCGCCCGCCGATAAAGTCCAGCAGGCCGCGCAGGGCGTCTTCCGGCGGCAGGCCGTCGCGCACGTCGCTCGGGCGCAGGCCGTGGATGCGGACATTCTCATGACCCGGCGCGGTGCGCGGCTGGACGAGCACCTGAAACGCCGCGCTGGACAAAATCCGCTTGCCGTGGATTTTGACCGCCGCAATGGAAAGCAACTCGGCCTCCGGGATGTTCAGCGAGGTGGTTTCGCAGTCAAGGCTAACAATCTGCCCGTCATCCTGACTGAAAAGTTCCCGGTATTCGGGATGAATGCGCGGCGGGCGCAATCGGGCGAATAGTTTTTTCCACATGGTTCAAGGCTCCTGATGTTGTATGACGGTTGTTATCGCACCTGATGAAGGGAAGCGTGCCAAGTCCCCCCTGACAAGGGGGTATTTAGGGGGGTTTGGGGTCTGTGCCCTCTGAACCTCCCAAACCCCTCCCTGCCCTCCCCTTATCAGGGGAGGAATAATTTGCTGCGCTTCGCGCAGGCATGACGAAACCGGCCTCTCCTACCCAAAACGCCCCAACTGATAGTGGCGATGCAAAAAAGACTTGAAGCGGCGGACAATGGCCAGCGATTCCTTGAGCGCGTCGCGTTCCAGAAAAGAGAGCTTGCCAGTTTCCAGCAGATTGTCGGCGGGGCGGCCCCAGCGGCGAGCGTCGAGGCCGCTGGTCAGGCGCAGTTTCATCAGGAAGGCCAGCGCCTCGCCCAGACTTTCCGCCAGCTCCCGGTCAAGAACCCCTTCTGCTTGCAGGGCGTCCAGACGCTCAAAACTGTTGGTGGGCGTCACATCATGTTCGAGCGCCAGCACGCGAATGCCGTGCACCAGCGGGAAAATGCCGCCTTTTTTGAGGTCGAAACGCGCCTGGGCGCGGCGGTTCAGTAACTGTTTCCAGAACGGATTTTCGGCGGGGTGCTGGTCGTCAAACTGCAAAATGGCCTTCACCAGCCAGCCGAGCCAGGCGGTTTCGCTTTGCGCGTACTGGCGCAAATAGGTCTGGCATTCTTGCAGCCACTGGGCGTTGCCGGAGACCACTTCGGCATCCAGCCAGGCGGACAGATGCAGCCAGGTGTCTTGTTGCGGCTGGTGAATCCAGCCATACAGGCGCGTTTGCCATTCCTCAGACGTCCCCCGCCATTCGGCATGACTGACCATGATGCCGCCGGGACATGGCGGGTAACCCAGTTGTTGCAGAACCTGGCAAAAATCCGCTCCCGCCTGCGCCACTTGTTCACGCGCCAGCGCGGGCGAAAAAATCAGGGCGTTGTCCTGATCGGTCTTCAACATCTGCTCGCCGCGCCCGCCAGAGCCAAGCGCCAGCAGGGTGCTGTTGGCAAACACGTCCGTCGGAGCGACCAGTTTCCACAGCCGCGCCATCAGTTGCAGATCAAGCGCCTGCACAAGCCGCGCCAGTTGCGGCATTTTCATGCCGCCAGCGTTCAGGGTTCCGATCAGCGGGTCAATGCCCTTTGCCGCTTCAATCAGGTCGTTTGTATCGCGCGCGCTCTCAATCTGCCGGGAGAGCAGGTGCGAATGATTGGAAAAGAAGGAGAGCAAATCAATCTGCGACAACACGCCGACCGGCTCGCCCCGCTCGGTGACAATGACGCGGTTGATGTTTTTTTGCGTCATCAGGAGCAGCGCGCTGAACACATATTCGTCCGCTTCGCAGCAGAAAAGCTCGTAACGCGCCTGCGTCTTGAGCAGAGTTCGGGCGGGGATTTCGTCGATGACGACATCGAGAAAATTGCTGGTCGTGAAAATGCCGGTTTGCGCGCCGTTTTTGACGAAGACCGTGCGGCAACGCTGTTCCCGCATAAGCTGCGCCGCGTCGGCGATGGTCGAGTAATCCGCGAGAAAGACCGGCGGCCCCATCCCGATTTCCCGGAGGGTCGCCCCAAACAGATTTTGCCATTCCCGCTGCCCGCCCGCCGCGCCGGGTTTTTCGGACAGGCGGGCGAAAAAATGCGCCCCGAAGGCGGCGTTGCCTTCCGCCAGATCGAGCACAGCGCGGCGCGGCAAGGCGTACAGGAGGGTTTCTTCGTGCGCGAGAAAGCCGTTTTCGACATGCCCGGTGACGATGGCGCGAAAATCGAAC
>JAITNI010000070.1 GCA_031290535.1 Zoogloeaceae bacterium | reverse complement strand
CGGGATTTCCGGCGTGGAAAACGGGGAAGCGTCCAGCGTCATCAACCCCGGCGATTCTGGCGTGGGTTTGAGCGTGGATTCAGACGCAGGCTTTAGCGTGGATTCTGGCGTAAAAACGGATGCCCCGGACAGTTGCCCGTCGTAGGCTGCTTTGTCTTCAGGCGTACCGAGCGCCGCATAGGCGGCTTGCAAGGCGTCGAAATCCTCTTTCGGCAACGGGCTGCCAAGCTGTTGGGCCAGCAGAAAGCGCCGGAGCGCCTGCTGGTAGGCCGTGCGGATGTCCGCCAGGGAAGCGCGATCAGGCAAGCCAAGCGTTTGATAATGATTGGACAAGATGGTTTTCCAAACAGGAACGCAAAGAATGAAACTATAAAGCAAATCATGACATTTTCAAGCCTGTTGCGGCGCATTCGGGGGAATGATATGACGCAAGAGTTGAAATTGTCGGTATAATGAGGCCAAGGGCTTTACGCGAGATGCGGAAAAACTGCGAAGACCTGCGTAAAGTCTCGCAGAAATAGCTTAAAAATCAATTTGTTATCAGCGTTTTGCAGAAGAAAGGGCAGTCATGAACAGGCAGAGTGGCGCAGGCGGGTTACCGCCGGAGGGTCAGGCGGCGTGATGAAAAAAGTATTATTTGTCTGCATGGGAAATATTTGCCGTTCGCCAACGGCGGAAGGCGTGTTTCGCAAACTGTTGCAGCGTCGCAAACTGGAAAAGGATTTTGAGGTGCGTTCCGCCGGCACGCATGGCTACCATGTGGGCGAGCCGCCCGATTCCCGCACCCAGCGGGCGGCGGCGGCGCGGGGTTACGATCTTTCGGAAATGCGGGCCAACAAGATCACGCCCCGCGATCTGGCGTATTTTGACCTGATCTTGGCGATGGACAAGGTCAACCTGGACAACCTGCGCCGTATGGCGCACCCCGGAATGCTGCACAAAATCCGCCTGCTCATGGACTTTTCCAAAAACTACGACGACGACGAAGTCCCCGACCCGTTCTATGGCCTGGGTTATGGCTTCGATGTGGTGATTGACATGGTGGAAGACGCCGCCACCGGTTTGTTGGACGCCTTGCTGGAGCCACCAGAACAAAACCCGCGTAACGCTTGACATACCTTTTCCCTTTCGGGCGTCGGCTGCTTTCCTGAAATCCTGCGCGTAGCGCAGCAAATGATCCTCCCCTGACAAGGGGAGGTGCAGGAGGGGTTTGGGATGGTGGCAATCTGGACGACCCTAATCCCCCTCAATCCCCTCTTGTGTGCGGCTGCGCCGAATCTCGCTAACGCGAGACCAGCCTGCGGCCTTTGGCCTTGTCAGGGGGGAAGCCTCATTTGGAACCGTTTGGCCTTGTGCAAGTGAGGCGCTCTCTAAAGATGATTTTGGCAATAGGAAATTAATGGCAAAGAGATTAAGGAAACTCTGCACAAGGCCGTTCGCCCTGAGCTTGTCGAAGGGCATTTCCCGTAAAAACAAGGGCTTCGACAAGCTCAGCCCGAACGGGTGGAACTTGTGTGCAGAGTTTCCTTAATGCGGGGGGCGACAGGCTTGCCCGAACGAAATTTGCGGGAAGCGCCATAAAAAACGGCGGCCTGTGAAGGTCGCCGTTTTGGAGTGCCAGATGTGTGGCGTTGGCCTTATGCCTTGGAGGCGGCTTTTTTGGTGGCGCTGCCTGCCTTGGCGGAAGTGGCCTTGGGCGCTTTGACGCTGGAGAACGCCTTGATGTTGTTGTCGGCAATCTCGGCGATTTGCTGCGCCATGAAGTTCATCCGGTCGAAAGCCTGCGAACTGGCCTGAAGCATGGATTTCATGGTGGTGGCGAAAACATCGCCGCCTGCCGGCAATTTGCTCTTGGTCTCCTCAATGGCGGATTCGGCATTTTCGGTCAGCGCCTTGTAATGATCCTCCATGACATTGGTGATGTCTTTCTGCATGTTCAAGACCAGCTCATACAGATGGTGGTAATACTCGCGGGTGCGTTCCAGGCCGGGTTCGGCCAGCGCGGTTTGCGCCGCCAGCGCCTGCTTGGGATCCCTGGTTTCCAGAAGGGTGGAAACATCGTGATTGCCCGTCTGGACGGTCTCACGCATGGTGCTCAGATTCAGGCTCGCCAGTTTTTCGATGTTATCCAGCGTGCTCCGCATCAGGGCGACCATGGCCTCGGCATTGGCTTTTTGAGCCGCCGTGATTTGCTTCGATTTCGGTGTGTTCATAAGAAACTCCTCTCCTGTGTCAATCAAAGTGCGTTCGGCATTCCCGGGTACACGCGCCTATGATAACAAACTGGCTTGAAAATTGTGAATATTCCTTTTCAGTCTTTCTTTAGAGCGCCTGATCTACTCCAATAGCCGCAAGATGCCGTCCAGTTCGGAGAAATTCAGCGCGACATCGGCTTGGGCGCGGGTGGCGGGTTTGGCGCGGTAGGCCACGGAAAGTCCGGCTTCGGCCATCATCAACAGATCATTTGCGCCGTCGCCGACGGCGATCACCTGTTCGCGCTCCAAACCCAGTTCCTTTTTGAGCCGCGCCAGATGGCGCGCCTTGGCTTCGGCGTCGATCACATCGCCCACCACCCGCCCGGTGATTTTGCCGCCGGAAATTTCCAGTTCGTTGGAGGTGGCAAAATCAAAGCCCATTTCAATCCGCAGGCGTTCGGTAAAATAGGTAAAGCCGCCGGAAATGATGGCGGTGCGGAGTCCGGCGGCCTGCACGGCTTCCAGCAGGGGGCGCGCGCCGGGGGAGAGCCGCAGTCGCTCGCCATCCCCCCGCGCCAGAACGCGGGCGTCGAGACCGGCGAGCAGGGCCAGCCGGCGGCGCAGGCTTTCCGGGTAGCCGATTTCGCCGCGCATGGCGGCGGCGGTGACGGCGGCCACCTCGGTTTTTTTGTCGGCGAAATCAGCCAGTTCGTCAATGCACTCGATGGTAATCAGGGTGGAGTCCATGTCGAAGGCAATCAGGCCGTAACTGGACAGCGAACGTCCCTGCGGCATGAAGGCCCAGTCCAGCCGCTCGACTTCGATATGCGGAATCAGCGCCTCAAAGGCGCTTGTGCGTTGGGCGTTTTTGAGCCGGGTCACTTGTGGCGGACAGGTTTTGACGTCGCTGGCGCGGGTGGTGGCGCAGAGTTTTTCCAGCAAAAAAGTTGGCAGGGCGTTGCCCTGGAGAATGAGATCGGTGGTCATGGGAGCGGAAGGAAAGAGGGGGATAAAAAGATTTTGTCAGAGCGCGTATTTTAACGCGCCAAACCCCCTTTCTTTCGGAAAACGCATTTCAGTCTGGGAGAGGCGCGGGCGAACGCCTGTATAAGCTTATCCGTATCCTGTCTGTCGGGGGGTGTCTGCTTTCCTTTCTCGCCAGTATAATGAGGGTCATGGTTTCCGTCCTTCACTCCGTCGCCGCGCAGGGCGACGATCAGCAATTTTTGCAAACGCTCTCCGATGGCCTGAACGTTCAGGAAGTCGAACGTCTGCAAGACGCGCTCGTGTTTGCGCGGCATGTGTATGGCGAGGCGGCTTTGGGCAGTGGCGAGGGCATTGGCTCGCACGCTTTTGGCATGGCTCTGATTGTGGCGGGGCTGAAACTGGACGCCGATGCCCGTCTGGCGGCGCTCCTCTTTGCCGTACCCGCCTATGACGAACAGGGCGGCGAGCGGATTGAAGCGCGTTTCGGTTCCGATGTGGCGCAGCTTGTGCAGGGGGGATTCCGCCTGCATCGCCTGCGCCCCATCACGCGCGGCTTCATGGCGGGCAGCAGCGAAGGCGGCAACAATCATCCCCAGGAAACCCGCGCCCAGGTGGAAGTGCTGCGTAAAATGCTGCTGGCGATGGTGGAGGATATTCGCGTCGTGTTGCTGCGGCTGGCCTCGCGCACGCAGACCTTGCGCTACTGCGCCGCGCATCCCGACGAACTGCGGGTAGAGGTGGCCAAGGAAACGCTGGCGCTCTATTCGCCGCTGGCCAACCGGCTGGGCGTCTGGGAACTGAAGTGGGAACTCGAAGACCTGTCGTTTCGCTTCCTGCATCCCGAAACGTATAAAAAAATCGCCCGGATGCTCGATGAAAAACGCATTGAACGGGAGCTGTTCATCGCCGACGCCATCACCCGTCTCAAAAAAGAATTGTCCGCTCTGGGGATTACGGCGGAAGTCTATGGCCGTCCCAAACACATCTACAGCATCTGGAA
>JAITNI010000346.1 GCA_031290535.1 Zoogloeaceae bacterium | reverse complement strand
TCAATGTAGATTTCGTCAATGCCCCGGTCTTCGATAATTGGGGTGATGTCCGCCACGGCAGCCTTGAAGCGACGTGAATAATCGCGGTAAGCGTCGAACTGGGCGGGCAACAAAATGGCTTCGGGCGCAAGCTGCGCCGATTTCATCAGCCCCATGCCGGAAAACACGCCGAGAGCGCGGGCTTCGTAGGTGGAGGTTGTCACCACGCCGCGCCCGACGTACTCCTTCAGACAGGCAAAACGGCGGCTGCCATCGGACAGGACTTGCGGCTGAAAGACTTTGGAACCGCCCACCACCACGGCACTGCCCTTTAATTCCGGGTAATGGCGCAATTCCACGGACGCAAAAAAGGCGTCCATGTCCAGATGGGCGATGCGACGGGGGAAGGACGGCGAATTCATGGCGACAACTATAGCGCATTGGCGCGTCGTGTGCAGGGGCGCATTGTATGCGCCCACGACGGTTCAGGATGAACAAACGCCCGTGCAATCTGAACCGCTGAAGGGCGTATGCAATACGCCCCTGCGCGAGAACGGCGACGATTTCCTTCTCTCTTCGCGGAAGAAGAAACGGCAATGGGAGTTTTAACCCCAATGCATTCATGCGCTTGCCCGGATTGAAGAATCGGTGCGGACAGGGGTAAAATGTTGTCATTCCCCCGCATGAATGCACCACACCTGACAGGAATCCGATGAACCTTCTGCCCCCCAAAGCCCTCCCCTTGTTCTTCCTTTTCCTCGCCACGGCCTGTAGTCAGGCAGAGCTTCAGGGCGAAGAAAATGCCCTGCAATGGTCGTCGCAGGCGCAACGCGCTGTGGCCTTGGCGGGACTGCCGGATGAAGAAGTTTACGATTCCGGGAACATCCTCCTGCATCAAATCCCCTCTGACAGCGCGCCGGGCGAAGCGATGAAAGAGCAGACCGGGTTCATCATTGGCCGGATGGCGCAACATGGCAAGCAGTGGTGCGAAATTGCCACGAAACGGGAGCGGCGGTCAATCGGTTGGACAGTCTGCCCGGTACGCGCCGAACCCGTGCGCGCCAATTACCCCGCGAACCTTCCCTTTCCCCCGCGTCACTACCGCCTCTCCCGGTTTGCAACCCATGCCGGACTCCTGCTCGGCGAAAACCCGGACGCCTTGCCCGCCGAACTCGGCTCCCTCCTTTCCCGCGAAAAAAACACCTGGGAAGTAGCCGACATCGAAATCGAAGACCATGTGTTCACCTTTGAGGGCGTCAAGCTCACGCTGGCGCAAGGCGAAGAAGGTCTTTTCCTGCGCGCTCTGGAATTCACGCGGCCAGGCTTCGGCGTTGGCGGCCTCCTGATCGGCGTGGAAGGGTTCGACAAAGCCTACGTCAAGCGCATCATGGGCGAATCCAACAATCCTGCCGATTTGCTGGACATCACGGAAGATGACGATGGCGGGGAGACCTGGCACTATCTCAACAATGACGGAATGCAATTGCTGGACATCAGTTTTCGCAAAGACGGCCTGATTCATCAGGTGATTTACGCATATTATGTGGACTGAATGATGAAAAAAGACATCCCCCTCATGGAAGCCATTCCCCTTGGCGGCAGTGATCTCAACATCACGCCCATTTGTCTGGGCACGATGACCTTTGGCGAGCAGGTCAATGAGGCCGACGCGCACACCATTCTGGATCGTGCCCTGTCGCGCGGCGTCAATTTTCTGGATACGGCGGAAATGTATTCCGTGCCGCCACGCCGGGAAACTTACGGCGCGACGGAAACCATCCTCGGCCACTGGCTGAAAGCGCGTCCGGGCGTGCGCGAAAAAGTGGTGCTGGCAACCAAGGTGGCCGGGCCGTCACGCGGGATGCCCTGGGCGCGTCCGGGTAGCGGCATGAGCGGCGCGGACATCCTTGCTTCCTGCGAAGGCAGCTTGAGACGTCTGCAAACCGACGTCATTGACCTGTACCAGATTCACTGGCCGGAACGCCACGCGCCCCGCTTTGGCGATACGGTCTATGACCCGCGCAAGGAAACCAGCCAGACCCCGATTCTGGAACAGTTGCAGGCACTCGCCAAACTGGTGGCGGCGGGCAAGGTGCGCTACGTGGGGCTTTCCAACGAAACGCCCTATGGCGTGCATGAATTTGCGCGTCTGGCTGAAGCGCACGGCCTGCCCCGCGTGGTGAGCGTGCAAAACCCGTATTGCCTCCTGAACCGCAGCTACGAAAACGCGCTGGACGAAACCTGCCACCGGCTTGGCGTCTCGCTGCTGGCTTATTCGCCGCTTGCCTTTGGTCTCCTGACCGGCAAATATGATGATTCCGGCATTGTCGGCGTTCCCCCCGCTATTGGCCGTCTGGCGCGTTTTGAAAGTATGCGCCAGCAACGCTGGGGCCGGACGGCGGCGCTGGAAACCGCCCGCCGCTATAACGCGCTCGCCCGCGACTTCGGTCTTACCCCTGCTGAGCTGGCGCTGGCCTGGTGTTACCGCCAGTGGCGCGTCGCCAGCACGATCATCGGCGTTACCACGCTGGCGCAACTCGACGAAAACATTGACGCCTGGCAATGCAAGATTCCCCCTGAACTGCTGGATAAAATCAACGACCTTCGCCAGCAATGGCGCGACCCGGCGGTTTGATTGAGGGTCATGCAGGAAAATTGACGGGCAAACATTCAGAAACGCCGCCGACTATCGTCATTCCCATCATGATTTTCTCCCATCCCCCCTGAAACCCTGTCGAAAGTCTCGCTTTCGCCGCTCATGGTTCGACAGGGCTTCACCCGAACGAGACTAAGAACTTATCCATAAATAATGTATGCTGTCAT
>JAITNI010000341.1 GCA_031290535.1 Zoogloeaceae bacterium | reverse complement strand
CTGTTCTGGTTCATCGCCCGGCTGGTGTTCTTTTTCAAGTTGCAATCGCAGTGCGGCACGGAGGAAAAGGCGGGCAAATGGCAGGGCCGGCTTGCCGCCCTGTGCTGGCTGGCGGCGCTGCCGATGCTGGTGCTTGCCACCTATGGCCTGACGGAGCGCATCGCCGCCTATGGTCTGACGCCCTGGCGCGTCTGGGCGCTGTTCGTCAATCTCGTCGCCGCGATTTTTGTGCTCGGCTACGCCGCCCATGCCCTGCCCCGCTGGCGGCGGTTTCGGGGGGTCGAAAAAACCAATCTTGCTGCCGTTGGCGTCATCGTGGCAGGTATTGTGCTGCTGAATTCCGGCCTGATTGACCCGTATCGCCTCAGCATCAACAGCCAGCTTCAACGGATGGCTGCCCCCTCAACAGAGGTCACGGCAGACGCCATCTCCTTTTTTAGGAAATACGGCAGCATTCACGGCAAAATCGCCCTGCTCAAACTTGCGTCCTACCAATCCGACGCCCCATCTGGTCGTTTCGCCCATTATGCGGCCTTGGCGCTTTCCGCTGAGGATTATTGGAAGGCTCAAAAATTTACGGAGCAGGCAATGGTACGCGACGCTTTGCAGACGCTGCGCGTCTATCCCGGTCAGGAAGAAATCCCCCCAGACCTGATTGAGGCTTTTGCCAAGGAATATTACGATTGGGAAAGCAGGAACCTCTGGACATCCAACGATGCCCAACCCGCGCCAGTCGCCGCGCTGTTCTGGAAAATCCAGCTTGCCCCAGAAGAACCGGAAAGCTACATTTTCCTGACCCGGCGGCAGAGTTTTCCCTACCCCTACTCCTACTCCGGCTCCAATGGCGACATCTGGCAAAAAGTAAACGCGGACACCTTGATCTGGCAACGCACAGGACGCCTGAGAACAACGGGCTGCACACAGAAACCCGAAGCCGAAAACGCGCTCTTTGCCGCCGTCCTCGCCAATACCGCCCAACTCGTGCCCGTGTCCGAAAATGAAATTCTGGTCGATGGAATTCGCATCAGGCCGGAAAAGCGAGAGAAATTCGATTGCAACGATTCGCCCTAGCCTGTCGAAGGGCGATCATTCCCCCTGTTGCTTCCCTCCCGCCAGCATTGCCTTCATCGCTTCCAGCCTTGCGGAGCGGTCGGCCTTGTCGGGGAGGGACTGGTTTTTGCCGCCGGAAAAGCGCAGGTCGTCGTGACCCATTTCGGCGATGAAGCGCGAGGGCGCGCAGGTCAGCCATTCCCGGTTCTGCTGGCGGCGTTCGCAATAATAAATGTGCAGGCTCAGGCGGGCGCGGGTGATGCCGACGTACATCAGGCGGCGCTCTTCCTCCACCTGACCCGTCTCCAGCGATTCCCGGTGCGGCAGAATGCCTTCTTCCACCCCCACCAGAAAAACGTGCGGAAACTCCAGCCCCTTGGCGGCATGCAAGGTGGAAAGCTGCACACCGTCAAAATTTTCTTCCGCCTTGTCGAGCATGTTGATGAGGGCGATGGTCTGGATCAGGTCAACGAGCGTCCGGCCTTCCTCCTCGCCCTTTTGCCGCAGCCAGTTGGTAAATTCGCAGACATTGGCCCAGCGGCTTTCGGCGACGCGGATTTCTTCGTGCTCGTAAAGAAAGGTCTGGTAATCAATGGCCGCCAGCAGGTCGGGCAAAACCTGCTGCGCCGGTTCCTGCGCGGCGCGGGATTTCATGCGGGCGATGAAATGGCAGAATTCCAGCAGCGAGGCGTGCTGCCGGGACGCAAGCCGCGCCTCAAAACCGGTCTCGAAAGCGGCGTCGAACAGGGAAAGATGGCGCTCCCCGGCATAACTGCCCAGCGCCTGCAACGCGCCCGCGCCAATGCCGCGCCGGGGCGTGGTGGCGGCACGGATGAAGGCGGGATCATCTTCCGGGTTGGCGAGCAGGCGCAGGTAGGCGGTCAAATCCTTGATTTCCGCCTTGTCAAAAAAAGACTGACCGCCGGAGAGCAGATAGGGAATGCGCTGGTTCCGCAGATGCTGCTCAAAAAGTCGCGCCAGATGGTTGGAGCGGTACAAAATGGCATAATCCGACCACTGGCCGCGATGCTCGAATTTATGCGCTTGCAGGCGCATGACGACGCTTTCGGCCTCCCGCTCGTTGTCCGGGCAAACGGTGACGCTGATCTGCTCGCCGTGCCCCAGTTCCGACCAGAGCTGCTTTTCAAAGAGTTTTTCGTTGTGGGCGATCACATTATTGGCGGCGCGCAAAATCCGCGCCGTGGAACGGTAATTCTGTTCCAGCTTGATGATTTTCAGGCGCGGAAAATCCTGCGGCAGTTTTTTCAGGTTTTCAATATCCGCGCCGCGCCAGCCGTAGATGCTCTGGTCGTCGTCGCCCACAGCGGTAAACTGCGCGCGTGGGCCGGCAAGCTGCTTCAGGAGGGCGTACTGGCAGGCGTTGGTGTCCTGATACTCATCCACCAGCAGGTAGCGCAGGCGGTTCTGCCATTTTTCCCGCGCTTCCGGGTGTGTCTCGAACAATTGCGCGGGGAGGAGAATCAGGTCGTCAAAATCCACCGCCTGATATGCCTTCAGGGTGGCGGCGTAGGAAAGATAGACTTCGGCGGCGCGTTTTTCTGTCTCATCCGCCACCAGATGCCGCGCCGCTTCGGGCATCACGCGCGCGTTCTTCCAGTTGGAAATGAGGTGCTGCACACGGCGCGTGAGCGCCTTGTCGACGCTGCCGGTCAGTTCGGACAGAATGCCCGCGCAATCGGTGGCGTCAAAAATGGAAAAGCGCGGCTTGTAGCCCAAGAGTCTGGCCTCCTCCCGCAAAATCCGCACCCCAAGCGCGTGAAAGGTGGAGACCTGCAACGCTTCCGCCGCCTGCTTCGGAATCAGTTTGCCCACCCGCGCCCGCATTTCGCGGGCCGCCTTGTTGGTAAAGGTAATGGCGGCGATATTCTGCGGCGCGAACCCGCACGTTTCCACCAGATAGGCGATTTTCTGCGTAATCACCCGCGTCTTGCCCGACCCCGCCCCCGCCAGCACCAACAACGGCCCGTCGAGATAATGAATGGCGTCTTGCTGCGGAGGATTGAGGCGCTGCATGAATAAAGACAATTTCCAAAAATATCCGGGCGCGAGGCGGCGCGGAAGAAACAAAGGCGGGCCTTGCGCCCATTGCGAAAAAGGACAAAAAGGGGTGTGCCCCCGGCGTTTTCCCGATTTTTTAGGGAAGCTCTGATGAATCCCGTTCGCCCTGAAGCGCTGTCGAAGGGCATTCCCTGCAAAACAAAGGCAACGACGGCTTCAGCCCGAACAGCTTAGAGTTGTTCAGCGTTTTAGTAGACGCTGTTCCGGGCCAGATGGCGCGCCTTCCAGCGTCGGCGGGCGGGCGGCGTCGGCGGCACGATCTGGCGGAGTTGTCAGCGCGGGTTCTGGCGCGACCTCAACGGGGTCTTCCACAACCGGTTGCAATTCCGGGGGAACCGGCTGGCCGAGAAGTCCGGGATGCACCCGGAATTCAGCGGGCGGCGTGACCTTGCTGTCAGCGCGGGGGGCGGGGGATTTGTTCGCGCAGGCAAACAGGAACGGCAGCACAAACAGAAACGTCAGGGAAAAACGGCGGCAAGGCGTCATGACAAAAGATTCCAGACAGTAAGCGGCCAGCGCCGCAGGTTTTGAATGGAACGCATGATAGCGCGTTGGCGTCCGCCATGCCAGTTTGTATGGAGCGGCAGGGCAATCGTATAAATTTCCTTGTCCTTGATTTCCTGTCGCCAAAGCCCTCTTTGGGGCGCGGCTCACTTACACAAGGCCAAGCGGTTCCAGATGGGGCTTCCCCCCTGACAAGGGGAATTGAGGGGGGAGTTGGGTCATTCAGATTGCCACCGCCCTTAAAACCCCTCCCGGCCTCCCCTTGTCAGGGGAGGAGCAAAACGAAACCCCTCCTGCACCTCCCCGTGTCAGGGGAGGATAATTTGCTGCGCTGCGCGCAGGATTTTTTGGCAATCCCGATCGGCGGGGGGATTGCCGGGCACGGCGGGCACGCCCGTTTTCACGCCGCCAGCGCTTCTGTTTCCTCTGACCAGAGGCGTTGTTGCAGGGTGTGTTTGAGGCGTTCCAGCGTTTTGATCTGTTCTTGCAGCCTTTGCCGGGTTTCTTCCAGTTCGTTGACCTGTTCTTCCAGCGTGTCGTTGGCGTTCAGGACGCGGCGGATGTTTTCCATGCGGCGTTTC
>JAITNI010000316.1 GCA_031290535.1 Zoogloeaceae bacterium | reverse complement strand
CCCGTGCCGGAAGAAAGCACGTTTTATGTGGCGGACGATTACGCCCGCCGGGTGGCGGCGGCGCATCCCGATGTTTTTGACTGGGTGGCCTCCATTCACCCCTACCGGGCGGATGCGGTCGATCGTCTGGAAGCCGCCGCCGCACAAGGGGTGCGGGCCGTCAAATGGCTGCCCGCCGCGCAGAACATGGATCCCGCCTCAAAGCGTTGCGCCGCCTTTTATGCCGCGCTGGCCCGCCTGCGTCTCCCCCTGAGCTGCCATTGCGGCGCGGAAAAGGCGGCGCAGGGCGCCAGTCTGGAGCCTTACGGCAATCCCCTGCGCCTGCGTCGGGCGCTGGCGGCGGGCGTGCGCGTGGTAATCGCCCATTGCGCCACCGCTGGCGAAGATGAAGACCTGGATGCGCCGGGAACGGCACAGCCCAGTTTTGCCCTGTTCGCCCGCCTGATGAACGCGCCGGAATGGCGTGAACATCTGTTTGGCGACATTTCCGCCATTTTGCTGCGCAACCGTAACGCGGATGTCCTCAAGACGCTGCTGACGCAAGAGGCATGGCATGGCCGTCTGCTGAACGGCTCCGATTATCCCCTGCCGGGGATTTTGCCGCTCATTTCGCCCGCCGCGCTGGCCGCCAAGGGGCTGTTGCCCCAAGCCGCCGTTGCAGATCTGGCGTTGTTGCGGGAACATAATCCGCTTTATTTTGATCTGGCCGTCAAGCGCGCCCTGAGCTGGCAGGGAAAAAAATTTCCCCCGCAGGTGTTCGCCACGCGCCCGTTTTTCGAGAATTCCCAAAGTGAATAACGCTTCCAAGCTTTCCGCGCCTGTCGAGTCGCATTCCCAATTCCGCCTGCTGGCCGAACGGCGCTTCTGCCCGCTCTTTGTCACGCAGTTTTTTGGCGCGTTCAACGACAACGCTTTCAAAATCGCGCTGGTGGTGCTGCTGACCTTTCGCGCCGCTTCCTGGACGACGCTCGCGCCGGAAGTGCTTGCCAATCTGGCGGCGGGGATTTTTATCCTGCCCTTTTTTCTCTTTTCCGCCACCGCCGGACAACTGGCGGACAAGTTCGACAAGGCCAGACTGGCGCGCTGGACCAAGATTCTGGAAATCGGCATCATCCTCTTGGCGGGTCTGGGGTTTTGGGGGCAAAACCTGACGGTGCTGCTTCTGGCGCTGTTTCTGCTCGGGCTGCAATCGACCCTGTTCGGGCCGGTCAAATACGCCATCCTGCCGCAACACCTCTCCCCGGACGAACTCGTGGGCGGTAACGCGCTGGTGGAGGCGGGCACTTTTGTCGCCATCCTGCTCGGCACGCTGACCGGCGGCCTGATGGCCGGACTGGACGGCGGCGTCGCGTGGATCAGCGGCATCAGTTTTGCCGTAGCGCTGTTGGGCTATCTGGCCAGCCGCGCGATTCCCCCGGCCCCCGCGCCCGCGCCGCAACTGGCGCTGACGCTCAACCCCCTGACGGAAACCTGGCGCTGCATCGGATTTGCCCACGCAAACCGGAGCGTTTTTCTCTCCATTCTGGCGATTTCGTGGTTCTGGCTCTATGGCTCCCTGCTGCTGGCCCAGTTTCCCGCCTATACCCGCTTTGTGCTGGGCGGTGGCGAAAGCACCGTCACGCTGCTGTTGGCCGTATTTTCCGTGGGCATTGGCGCAGGCTCGCTCCTCTGCGACAAACTCACGCGCCGCCGGGGCAAACAGGTGGAACCCGGCCTCGTACCGCTGGGGGCGTTGGGCATGACCCTCTTCGGCCTTGATCTGGCGCTGGCTTCCCCCGCCGCCGCTGCCGGAACCGCCCTGCCACTCGCCCTGTTGTTGCAGAACCTCAATATCTGGCGCATCCTTCTCGACCTGCTGCTGTTGGGCGCGTGCGGCGGTTTGTACTGTGTGCCGCTCTACGCGCTCGTGCAACAGCGCAGCCCGGAAAATTGCCGGGCGCGCGTCATCGCCGCCAACAACATCTTCAATTCCCTGTTCATGGTGGTGGGCGCTCTGGTTGCAGCGGCCTTGCTGAAACTGGGTCTCGGCATTCCCCGCCTCTTTCTCCTGATCGTCATCGCGCATGGACTGGTGACGGTCTATATCTTCACCGTCATCCCGGAATTCCCCCGCCGCGCCCTGGTTTGGCTAGGGCTGCGGCGGGAGGGATGAAGGAGTTTTGCGTGTCTGGCGCGGTTTATTGGTGGGCCTGGAGGGACTTGAACCCGCGACCAAAGGATTATGAGTCCTCTGCTCTAACCAGCTGAGCTACAGGCCCGTGATCTGGAAAGCGGCGATTGTAGGGGGAACCGCCGGGCATGGCAAGCGATCGGATGGACATGCCTGGCGGATGTCCTGCCGTTTTAGCTGTCGCTATCGACAAAACTGCGGAGTTTGTCGGAACGGGTGGGGTGGCGCAGTTTTCTCAATGCCTTGGCTTCGATCTGGCGGATGCGTTCCCGGGTGACGTCAAACTGTTTGCCGACTTCTTCGAGCGTGTGGTCGGTGTTCATTTCGATGCCAAACCGCATCCGCAACACCTTGGCTTCGCGGGGCGTCAGGGTGTCGAGAATTTCCGCCGTCACTTCGCGCAGGCTGGAATACATGGCGGCTTCGGCAGGGGCCAGCGTAGCCGTGTCTTCGATGAAATCGCCCAGATGGGAGTCGTCATCGTCGCCAATCGGGGTTTCCATGGAAATGGGTTCCTTGGAAATTTTCATGATTTTGCGGATTTTGTCCTCGGGCATTTCCATTCTGACCGCCAGCGTCGAGGCGTCCGGTTCCAGCCCGGTTTCCTGCAAGATTTGCCGACTGATGCGGTTCATCTTGTTGATGGTCTCGATCATGTGCACCGGGATGCGGATGGTGCGCGCCTGATCGGCAATCGAGCGGGTGATGGCCTGCCGAATCCACCAGGTCGCGTAGGTGGAAAACTTGTAGCCGCGCCGGTATTCAAACTTGTCGACCGCTTTCATCAGGCCGATGTTGCCTTCCTGAATCAAATCCAGAAATTGCAGGCCGCGATTGGTGTATTTTTTGGCGATGGAAATCACCAGCCGCAGGTTGGCCTCGGTCATCTCGCGCTTGGCGCGGCGAGCCTTGGCCTCGCCGCTGCTCATCTGCTTGTAGATGTCCTTCAGTTCCTTGAGGGAAAGCCCCAGGCGCACCTGTAAATTGATTAACTTTTGCTGCTCTTCCTGAATATTGGGCACATTGCGGGCGAGGATGGCCGTGTAGCCTTTGTTCGCGGCGACTTCCCCATGCGCCCAGGCGAGATTGGTTTCGTTGCCGGGAAAGCTCTTCAAAAAATGCGCGCGCGGCATCCGCACCTTGTCGACGCAGATGCGCTGAATGCCGCGCTCGGATTCGCGCACGCCTTCCACCATGCCGCGCACGCTGTCGCAAAAACGCTCAATCGTGCGCGAGGTAAAGCGGATGTAGAGCAATTCATCGCTGATCTGCTGGCGCAGCTTGAGATAGGTTTTGTCCTGCGACCCCTTGCTCTCCAGCACCTTGAGCATTTTGACATAATCGGCGCGGATGCGCTCGAAGCGTTCCAGCGCCTCAACCCGCAGTTGGGCGAGCGAAGCGGAGGCGGCTTTTTCTTCGGCGTCCTCGTCTGCCGTATCGTCGTCGTCCGCGTCTGCGTCGTCCTCTTCGACATCCATGTCCAGCGCGTCGTCGGCTTCGGCCTGTTCCGCTGCGGTGGGCGCGTTGGGGTCGATGAGGCCATCGACCAGTTCGTCAATGCGGATTTCTTCTTCCCTGACTTTTTCCACCATGTCCAGAATTTCGGCAATGGTGCTTGGGCAGGCGGAAATCGCCTGCACCATGTGTTTCAAGCCTTCCTCAATGCGCTTGGCGATTTCAATTTCGCCTTCGCGGGTCAGAAGTTCCACGGAACCCATTTCGCGCATGTACATGCGAACCGGGTCGGTGGTGCGACCAAATTCGGCATCGACGGTGGAGAGCGCCTGTTCGGTTTCTTCCTCGACTTCCGCGTCGTCGGTGGGCACGCTGGTGGTGTCCATCAACAGTTCTTCGGCGGCGGGCGCTTCGTCAAACACCTTGATGCCCAGATCGCTGAAAGTGCTGATGACGGATTCAATCTGTTCGGCGTCGACCACGTCATCGGGCAGATGGTCGTTGATTTCGGCGTAAGTCAGGTAGCCGCGCTCCTTGCCCTGCCGGATCAGCACCTTGAGGCGCATCTTGCGCGCTTCGGCGTCTTCCTCGGGAAGCGCCGCTGCCGCGCCAGCGGTCTCGCTCAGGATTTTCTCAACCTTTTCCTTGGCCTCTTTCGCCTTGTCCTTCGCTTTGACGCGGACTTCCTTGACTTTTGTTGGGTCTTTTGCAGCGCCTGCGCGAACCTTGGGCGTCTTTACCGCCGTCGGGGGCAATTCGACGGGAAGCACGGGTTTTTCGGCCGTTTCCGGCACGGGTTGTTTTGAGGCGGCTTTGGTCGACGTCTTGCTGACTTTTGAGGATGCCTTCGTAGTCTTTTGCGGCGCTTTCTCAGGCGACGCTTTCGTAGTATTCTGTTCTTGCGTAGTTTCTGTTGTCTTGTTTTTTGCTTTAGCCATGACCATCCACCAGCGGAATTCAGGGAATCGAATATTATAGCACAAAATTTGCGTGGTGTCTGAACCTGTCAGATTTTTTCGGCCAAGAAATTGAAAAAAATCATATTTTTCAATTACTTATGAATGCCTTCCTGCGTAAATACGGCGATTGTCAAGGGGCGCTCTAAATGGCGCTCGCCGCTTTTCAAGGACGTTCGACGAAGCAGGGCGATCGCATGAATCGCTATGCCATTAGGAAAACCATGCACAAGACCGTTCGCCCTGAGCTTGGTCGTTGAGCATTCCCCGTAAAAACAAGGGCAACGACTGCCTCAGCCAGAAAGGGTGGAACTTGTGCAGAGTTTCCCAAGAGGTTTTTGTCAATCGTCAAAAAACGGAAGCGGGAGTGTGGGGGCAAGTTTTTTAGCTGTCCCGATTACCGAATCACCCCGCCCCCCAGACACACCCGGCTTTCATACAGCACCACAGATTGTCCCGGCGTCAGCGCCCATTGGGGCTGGGCGAAGCGGAGGTCGCAGGAGGCTTCTGTGACGCGCCCGATTTCGCAGGGGGCGTCTTCGCTGCGGTAGCGGGGTTTGGCAGTGTAGACCCAGTGGGGGCGTGGCGGGACGCCCGCGACCCAAGTGAGCTGTTCGGCGGTGAGCACATCCCGCAGCAGCGCCGGGTGGGCGTGGCCTTGCACGACGTAGAGGATGTTTTTCTCCATGTCCTTGCCCGCGACAAACCAGGCGTCGTGTTCTCCGGCGGGTTTTTCTGTTTCGCGCAAGCCACCGATGTGCAGCCCCTTCCGCTGGCCAAGGGTGTGATACATCAGGCCATCATGCTCACCCACCACCTTGTCATCGTCCAGACGGCGGATTTCGCCCTTCTTCGGCGGCAGATAGCGGCTCAAAAATGCCTTGAACGGTCGTTCGCCGATGAAGCAGATGCCCGTGGAATCCTTTTTGGCGGCGACATGCAGCCCCGCTTCGGCGGCGATCTGGCGGACTTCGCGCTTGTAGAGTTTTTCCAGCGGAAACCGGGTTTTGGCAAGCTGCGCCTGATTCAGACGGTATAAAAAATAGCTCTGGTCTTTCGTGCCGTCCTCGGCTTTCAGAAGCTGAAAACGTCCGTCGAATTCGCGCACCCCCGCATAATGACCGGTGGCGATGCCGTCCGCACCGAGTTTCAGGGCGTGGTCGAGAAAGGCTTTGAACTTGATTTCGGCATTGCACAGCACGTCCGGGTTGGGGGTGCGTCCCGCCTGATATTCGCGCAGGAATTCGGCGAACACCCGCTCGCGGTATTCGGCGGCGAAATTGACCACTTCCACGTCGATGCCGATTACATCGGCGACGCTCATCACGTCGATCAAATCCTGCCGGGAGGCGCAATATTCCTCGCTGTCGTCGTCCTCCCAGTTTTTCATGAACATGCCGATAACATGGTAGCCCTGGCGCTTCAACAACAGCGCGGCAACGGAGGAATCCACCCCGCCGGAAAGCCCCACCACGATGGTTTTTCCCTGTTCAGACATCCGGTTCGTTTCCTTTCATCCATTCTTCCAGCGGCAAAATCCGCTGGTTCGCCATTATCCCTGAACCAGCTATCGACGCCATATTTTTGCGCGACAGCGTTGCGAAAAGCCTGAATCGTAGTCCGTTACGTGCGTCCGGAATGGCCTGCTCCAGCAGGGTAGATGGCAGACGATTCAGTCAGCAGTCTTTGACATATGCAATGCTTTACATTACATTGAGAATGTTTAGTCATGTGAAAGGGTAAAAAAATGGCGAACCTGCAAGTCAAGCTGGACGACCAACTCCGCCGCGACGCG
>JAITNI010000238.1 GCA_031290535.1 Zoogloeaceae bacterium | reverse complement strand
CTCGACGCCACCCATGTGCAAAAGGAAGCCCGTGCGGAGGTGTTGCGGCTGGCGCGGGAACAGAATTGCCATGCCGTCGCCATTGTTCTCAACACGCCGGAAAAACTGTGTCTGGAACGCAACGCCCAACGTCCCGACCGGAGTTTTGGCGAGCATGTGGTGCGGCGGCAATCCGAACAATTGCGCCGCTCCATTCGCCATCTGGAAAAAGAGGGGTTTCGCTACGTCTATATTCTCAATGGCGAGGAAGAAGCCAATGCGGTTGAAATTGTCCGCGCTCCATTGTGGAATAACAAAAAGGCAGAAAGCGGCCCCTTCGACATCATTGGCGATGTACACGGCTGTTTTGACGAACTTTGCCGCTTGCTGGAAAAACTGGGTTATCGGGTCGATGCAGAACAAGGCGCCGTCACGCCACCCGAAGGAAGAAAAGCGATTTTTCTCGGCGATTTGTGTGATCGGGGACCGGAGAATGTCAAAGTCTTGCGTCTGGTCATGCACATGGTCAAGGCCAAAACCGCTTATTGCGTGATTGGCAATCACGATTTCAAACTGCTCAAATACCTGAAAGGCGGCCAAGTCACACCCTCGCACGGGCTGGATATGACCATTGCGGAATTGCAAAATGAAAGCGAAGCCTTGCGCATGGACGTCAAGCAATTCCTCGGCGGCCTGATCAGTCATTATGTGTTTGACGCCGGCAAGCTGGTGGTGGCGCACGCCGGTCTCAAGGAAAAATTTCAGGGACGCGGTTCCGGCAGGGTCAGGGAATTTTGCATGTATGGCGAAACCACTGGCGAAATCGACGAATATGGCCTGCCCCAATGGGCGAACGATTATCGGGGCGCGGCGCGGGTGATTTACGGCCATATTCCGAATATCGACGCGCAGGAAATCAATCATACCGTGTGCATTGATACCGGCTGCGTTTTTGGAGGCAAACTCACCGCGTATCGCTATCCCGAAAATGAAATGGCGCAGGTGGCAGCGGCCAGAGAATATTACAAGCTGGTCAAACCTTTGCATTCGCAAGGCTTTGTCGAGGACGATATTCTGAATATCGACGATGTATTACATCAGCGTTATCTCTCGACCCGGCTGAAACAGAATATCAAGATTCACGAAGAAAACGCCATGGCGGCGCTGGAAGTCATGAGCCGTTTTGCCATCGATCCGCACTGGCTGGTTTACCTGCCGCCCACCATGTCGCCCTGCCAGACCAGCGGCCTGGAGGGAGTGCTGGAGCACCCGCTGGAAGCCTTCAATTATTATAAAAATCGCGGCATCGGCAAGGTGGTGTGCGAGCAAAAACACATGGGGTCGCGGGCGGTGATTGTCCTGTGTAAAAACCGGGAGGTGGCGCGGCAAAGATTCAAAAGTCCCGATGCAAAAATCGGCGTCATCTACACGCGCACCGGCAGGTCGTTTTTCAATGACGACGCCACCGAAAGCGCGCTGCTGGAACGCCTGCACGCGGCGCTGACGCATTCCGGTTTTTGGGCGGCGTACAACACCGAATGGCTATGTCTGGATGCCGAATTGATGCCTTGGTCGGCCAAAGCGCAACAATTGCTCGAAGACCAATACGCGTCCGTCGGACGCTCAGGCCGCACGAGTCTGGCATTGGCCCGCATCGCCCTTGCCCAAGCCGTTGCATGGAATACCGAGCCGGAAAGCCCCCAAACCCTCAAAACCGGACAATCCAGTCAAAACGCCGACCTGACCGAATTGCTCCAGTTCTATAAAACCCGCGAGGAAGCCCTGAACCTGTATACAGACGCCTATCGGCGCTATTGCTGGGAAGTCGAATCCCTCGACGATTACCGCATCGCGCCTTTTCATCTTCTTGCCACCGAAGGCAAGGTCTGGAATACGGAAAATCATGTCATCCACATGGAAACCATCCAAAAATACATCACGGGTTCCGACCCGGTTTTGATGACAACCGATTATAAAATCGTCGATACGCTGGATGAAAATTCGGTCGCCGAAGGCGTGCATTGGTGGGAAGCTCTGACCGCCTCCGGTGGCGAAGGCATGGTGGTCAAACCGCATGATTTTATCGCCACCAAAGGCAAGGAACTGTTGCAACCCGCGGTCAAATGCCGGGGCCGCGAATACCTGCGCATTATCTACGGCCCCGAATATCTCCTGAAAAACAATCTGGAGCGCCTGAAAAAACGCAGCCTCGCCAAAAAGAGCACCCTCGCCCTCAACGAATTTGCCCTCGGCATGGAAGCGCTGGAGCGCTTCGTGAGAAAAGAACCTCTATACCGCATCCACGAATGCGTTTTTGGCGTGCTGGCGATGGAAAGCGAGCCGGTTGACCCCAGGTTGTAGGGATGGCGGCTTATCGTCATTTTCACAATATTTGAGGCGTCTCCCTTTTTTCCTTGCGTGAGAAGGCGACTCAGAGTGTGCAAAAAGCCGGGAGGGGTGGGTGCAGCAGGCTTATTTTCACAAACTGATACAGTCCTGTTTGTAAAACGCCTGCGGAAAATGAGATTGGGTTGCTTGCGCCGAAGCTCGTATATCATCCTCGCTGTTCCCGCTTCGGGTGAGGAGGGGTTGTCATGAAAATTGCGCTGCCGGTTTCCATTCGTGGCCGTTTGCTGATAGCGGTTCTATTGCTCAACGCGCTGGCGGTTGGGGCGTATTCGATGCGAAATGCATCGTTTGCCGTCCTTTCGGTCGATCATCAGAAGCCAGGTCAAGGGTATCGAATTTCTGATGACAACGAGCGTGGGGCAGTTTTGTAGGCCGGTAAGGCGCACACGCCCTGGATCGTACGTTGCAGGCCGAGCAGGCCGCCCATGAACAATTCCGGGAATTCACGCGCCCGTTGCCTTGCGTAGCGCATAAATCCGCCACATGGCGTAATGCGGCAGGAAATCCAGATGGCCGACCGGCGCAAAGCCTGCCTGCCGGAATTCGGATTCGATGGTGGTGCGGGCGATGACGAAACGGTTTTGTGTTTCCGGCGTTTTTTGCTCCATTGCAGGTCGCGTTTCTTCTCGGCGTTTTCTTTTCCAAGCTTTGTAATTCTGGTCGACCCACAGGGAAATCACCAGCGTTTCCCGGCTGACGCGG
>JAITNI010000202.1 GCA_031290535.1 Zoogloeaceae bacterium | reverse complement strand
ATTGAGGCCTGTCTTTGGGCCAGTCGCCGCGCCACGTCGGGTTGGACAAATTTGCTGACGTCGCCGCCCAGCCGCACGATTTCGCGCACCATGGTCGCCGAGACAAACAGATACTGCTCGCCCGGCGTCAAAAAAATCGTCTCGACATCCGGGTACAACTGGCGGTTCATGCCCGCCATCTGGAATTCGTACTCAAAATCGGACACCGCCCGCAGGCCGCGCAAAATCACCTGCGCGCCTTCCTTGTACACAAAATCCATCAACAGGCGGGAAAAGCCGCGCACTTCCACATTCGGCAGGTCGAAAAGCGCCGCCTTCGCCATCGCCACCCGGTCGGCGAGCGCGAAAAAGGGCTGCTTGGCGGGGCTTTCCGCCACGGCCAGCACCACGCGGTCAAACAGCCGGGCGGCACGGCGCGTCAGGTCTTCATGCCCGCGCGTGACGGGGTCGAAAGTGCCGGGATAGACGGCAATGCGCTCATTGTTCACAAAAATTCTCTCTGCCTGTTCTTACACCTGTTGCAACAGGTGAAAATAAACCTGTCCGGCCTGCCCCTGACGCACGGTTTTCCACGCGCCCAGCGCCGCAACAGGATGCTCCGCTTCCAGATACAAACGACCGTCGTCGGCCAGCAGATGCGGCAATAACGGCGCCAGTCGCTCTGTCCAGCCCTGCCGGTAGGGCGGGTCGGCAAACAGGAGGTCGAAACGGGGCTTGTTGACCGCAACATTTTCGTTTGCGCCCCCGGCGGTGTCCTGATACGCGGCGGCGAATTTTAGCGCATCCGCCCCAATAAGTTCTACTACATCTTCCGCTTTCAGGATTTGCCGGTTGTTTTTCAGGGCGGCGAGCGCCTCTGGGGAACGCTCCACCAGCACCACCCGCGCCGCGCCGCGCGAGGCCGCTTCAAATCCCAACGCACCGCTGCCGGCGAACAAATCCAGACAGGCGAGACCCTCCAGATTTTGCCCCAGCCAGTTGAACAAGGTTTCCCGCACCCGGTCTGGCGTGGGACGCAGCCCGGTGCTGGCGGGAAAGCGCAGCACACGCCGCCGCCATTGCCCGCCGATGATACGAACCTGACTGGCGCTGGCGGGGCGTCCACGATTCACGGCGCGTCGACCGGCTGGGCGGCGACCGTCACGGTGATGAGGCGTTCCGGCGCGAGATGGCGGGCGAAAGCGCGGCGGATGTCCTCAATGCGAACCGCCTGAACGCGAGCCTGATAGGTATCGAGATAATCCAGCGGCAAGCCATAAAACCCCATCGTGGCGACGTTGTCGAGAATTTTGCGGTTGCTGTCCAGGCGCAGGGGAAAACTGCCGATCAGGTTATCCTGCGCCGCCTTGAGTTCCTTCGGGGTGGGGCCGTGCGCCAAAAAGTCCTGCAACACCCGATGCACGACTTGCAGGGCGGCCTCCGACTGCTCGCGGCGTGTCTGCAAGCCAATCTGGAACGGCCCGCTTTGCTTCATGGGCGAAAAATAGCTATACACGCTATAGGCATAGCCCCCTTTTTCCCGCACTTCCTGCATCAGCCGCGAGACAAAACCGCCGCCGCCCAGCGTGTAATTGCCGACCAGCAGCGGAAAATAATCCGCATCTCCCCGGGCGATGGCGGGGGTTCCCAGATAAATATGCGCCTGCGAGGCGGGATGCTCAATTTGCGTGCGGCTGCCTTCCGGGGGCGGTGTGGGCGCGGCGGGTAGAGGGACGGAGCCGCCCGACGGCAGCAGGCGGGAGAGCTGTTCCGCCAGCGCTTCCGCCTCGGGGCGGGAGAGGTCGCCCACCATTGTCAGCACAGCGTTGCCCGCCGCGTAATGGCGCGACCAGAAGGCGCGCAGGTCGTCGGGGGCGATGGCGGCGAGACTTTCCGGGGTGGTGAGTTGCCCGTAGGGGTGCGCCGGGTACAGCGCCGACCAGAAGGCGCGGCTGGCAAGGGGGTCGGGACGGGTCAGGGCGTCCTTCAGACCGGCGATACTGCGCGCGCGTTCACGCTCGAACACGGCGGCGTCAAAATGGGGGCGCTGCAATACCTGTTCGAGCACAAAGAGCGCCCCGGCGCGTTTTTCGGGCTGCGAAAGCGTTCGCAGGCTGAGAGTGGCCCGGTCTTTATCCAGCCCGCCGCCCAGATGCGCGCCGACATCGGCCAGACGGTTGCTGATTTCCGTCTCGTCGAGCGCGCCCGCGCCCAGATCAAGGAGGGCGTGTGTTAACCCCGCCAGCCCCACCCTGTCGGCGGGGTCAAACATCGCGCCAGCGGCAAAATCCAGTTGCACATCCAGAATCGGCAACTCCCGGCTGGCGACAAAAAACACCCGCGTGCCAGCGGAGGTTTGCCAATGCTCAATCGTCACCCCCGCATGGGCAAGGCTGGAAAGACAGAGAAAAATCAGGAAAAGAAAGCGTTTTGACATGGGGTTTCTCGGTAGGTTCATCGGGCAAGCGGTCGAAGCGCCGCTGAAATGACAGCTAGTGTAGCCGTTTTTGTGCCGAAAATCATAGCGGCAAGGCAGGCAGGGCAATCGCATAAACCCCCCGTCATTGCTTTGTCGCCACAGTCCTCTTTGATGGGCGATTCGCTTGGACAAGGTCAAGCGGTTCCAGAGGGGGCTTCCCCTGACCAGGCTGAAGGCGAGAGGACAGCCGAAGCCGCACACAGGGGGGTTTGGGGACGTTCAAATAATCACCGACGCAAACCCCTCCTGCACCTCCCCTTGTCAGGGAAGGATGATTTACTGCGCTGCGCGCAGGATTTTGACGTCCATGCGATCGCTCTAGAGCAGGCAGGCGCTGCCTTTCTGGCCTGTTGCGAAAACCCGGCTCATTCTTTCAGCCA
>JAITNI010000201.1 GCA_031290535.1 Zoogloeaceae bacterium | reverse complement strand
GGGGCGCAGGTCATCGACATCAACATGGACGAGGCGATGCTGGATTCCGTCGCCGCCCTCCAGAAATTTCTGAACCTGATTGCCTCGGAACCGGATATTTCCCGCGTGCCGATCATGCTTGATTCTTCCCGCTGGGAGGTGATCGAGGCAGGCTTGAAATGTGTGCAGGGCAAGGGAATTGTCAATTCCATTTCAATGAAGGAGGGTGAGGAAAAATTTCTTGCCCAGGCCAGACTGGCGCGGCGCTACGGCGCGGCAGCCGTGGTGATGGCTTTTGATGAGCAGGGGCAGGCGGACACCTTTGAGCGCAAAATAGACATTTGTCAGCGGGCTTACACCTTGCTCACCGAAGCCGGATTTCCCGCTGAAGATATTATCTTTGACCCCAATGTTTTCGCCATCGCCACCGGCATCGAAACGCATGACAATTATGCGGTGGATTTCATCGCGGCGACGCGCTGGATTCGCCACAACCTGCCGCACGCGCAGATTTCCGGCGGGGTCTCGAATGTTTCCTTTTCCTTTCGCGGCAACGACGCGGTGCGCGAGGCCATCCATACGGTCTTTTTGTACCACGCCATTCAGGCCGGAATGACGATGGGAATTGTCAACGCCGGGATGCTGGGCGTCTATGACAATCTTGACCCCACCCTGCGGCAGAAGGTGGAAGACGTGGTGCTGAACCGCTCGCCGAATGCGGGCGAGGCGCTGGTGGAATTCGCCCAGACGGTGAAAGAGGGCAAAGCGAAGGCCAGCGGGCCGGATTTGAGCTGGCGCGAACTGCCCGTAGAAACCCGGCTGGAACACGCGCTCATCAAGGGCATTACCGAATTTGTGGCGGCGGATACGGAAGAAATCCGCGCCGCGCTGGAAGCCGAGGGCAAGCCGCCGATTGCGGTCATCGAAGGGCCGCTGATGCGCGGCATGAACGCCGTCGGCGATTTGTTTGGCGCGGGCAAGATGTTTTTGCCCCAGGTGGTCAAATCCGCCCGCGTCATGAAGCAGGCCGTCGCGCATCTGATTCCCTATATTGAAGCGGAAAAATTACGCACAGGCCGAGCGAGCAAGGGAAAAATCCTCATCGCCACCGTCAAGGGCGACGTGCACGACATCGGCAAGAATATTGTCGGCGTGGTGCTGGGCTGCAACGGCTATGAGGTGGTCGATCTGGGCGTGATGGTGTCGTGCGAAAAAATTCTCCACGCCGCCCGCGAACACGGGGCACAGGCCATCGGCCTTTCCGGCCTGATTACCCCTTCTCTGGAAGAAATGCGCCACGTCGCCGCCGAAATGCAGCGGCAGGGATTCGCCGTGCCGCTGCTGATTGGCGGCGCCACCACCAGCCGCGCCCACACCGCGATCAAGATTGCCCCCCATTACGAAGGCGCGGTCGTCTATGTGCCGGACGCCTCCCGCGCCGTCGGCGTGGTGACGCGCCTGTTGTCGGAAACGCAGCAGGCCGACTACCGCCGCGAACTGGCGGACGAATACGAATCCGTGCGCAACGAACACGCAGGCCGCAAGGGCGCGACGCTGGTCACGCTGGCAGAAGCCCGCGCCAACGGTTTTGTGGGGGAGGGCACGTATCAACCGGTGCAACCCCGGCAGTTGGGAGTGATGGAAATCCGTTTTGATCTGGGAGAGCTGGCGGAGGTAATCGATTGGACGCCGTTTTTCCAGAGCTGGGATCTCGCCGGACGCTACCCCGCCATTCTGGAAAACGACATCGTCGGCGAAACCGCCCGCCAGCTTTACGCCGACGCGCGGGCGATGCTGGAAAAAATCGTCCGCGAACAATGGCTGCATGCCAAAGGCGTCTTTTCTCTCTGGCCTGCCGCCCGCGTTGGCGACGATCTGGTGTTTTACGCCGATGAAGCTCGCGTGGAAGAAAAAGGTCGCTGGCCTGGTTTGCGGCAACAGCACAAACAGCCGCCCGGACGCCGCAATCTGGCGCTTGCCGATTTTGTCGCCGAAGCCGGGGGTATCCCGGATTGGGCGGGGTTGTTCGCCGTCACTGCCGGACTGGGCATCGAACAACGGGTTGCCGCCTTCGAGGCCGCCCATGACGATTACAACGCCATTTTGCTGAAGGCGCTTGCCGACCGTCTGGCCGAAGCCGCCGCCGAATGGCTGCACCGCGAAGTCCGCCGCAACTTCTGGGGCTATGCCGCCGACGAAAATCTCGACAACGCCGCCCTGATCGCCGAAGCCTACCCCGGCATCCGCCCCGCCCCCGGCTACCCCGCCTGCCCCGACCACACCGCCAAGCGCGAAATCTTCCGCCTGCTGGAAGCCGAAGCGCGCCTCGGCATGACCCTCACCGAATCCTGCGCCATGACGCCGGCTTCCTCCGTCGCCGGGTTTTACCTCGCTCACCCGAAAGCCCACTATTTCGCCATCCCGAAAATCGGCGCAGACCAGTTGCAGGACTGGGCGAAGCGCGCCGGAATGAGCGAGGCAGAAGCCAAAAAATGGCTGGCGCCGTTGTTGTGAGGGGGTGATTATGAACAAGGCCAAAAACACGGGGGAAACTCTGAATAACTCCGTTCGCCCTGAGCTTGTCGAAGGGCATTCCCTGCAAAAACAAGGGCTTCGACAGGCTCAGCCCGAACGGTTGGGCGTTGTTCAGAGCACCCTCACCTGGGACGAAATTCAGGCCAACGCCCTTGCCTTTTCCAAACGCTGGAAAGACGGCTGGGACGAAAAATCCGACGCACAGAATTTTGTGCGGGATTTTCTCGCCGTCTTTGGGGTTCAGGATGCCCGCGCCGTAGGACGTTTTGAGGAACGCGCCCAGCGGGAGGGCGGGCGCGGCTTTATGGATTATTTCTGGCAAAAAGAGATTGCCATTGAAATGAAAACCAAGGGCAAGGATTTAAGCCGCGCCTATGAACAGTTGAAAGATTACGT
>JAITNI010000197.1 GCA_031290535.1 Zoogloeaceae bacterium | reverse complement strand
CTATCAGCCCGATCAGGACGGCGTGTTGCGCCGCACCCCCCTGCGGGTCGATTACAAAGGCCAGACCTATCCCCAGTTCGCCGTCTCCCTGCTCGATTGCGCCGCCGCGCCCTCCACCGCCCCCACGGCGCTGCCGCTGTCCGGGAACGGGGAACCCTGGCGGATTCCCTTTCGTCACGCGCTGGAAGCCTATACCGTGTTGCCCGCGGCCGCCGTCCTGCGCCATGAAGTCCCGCCGGAACTGGTCAACGGGCGCTTCGTGGTGGTCGGCTCCTCGTCTCTCGGTCTGGGCGACCGGGTCAGCATCCCCCTCGCGCCGCTGGTGTCCGGCGTCATGGTGCACGCCCAAAGCGTTTCGGCGCTCCTTGATCTGAAAGAAGGCAAGGCGCGCCCGCCGTGGGATGGCCGCCCGCTGACGCTGCTATGGACATTCGCCAGCGTGACGCTGGGCGTCTTTCTGATGGCCCGCCTCGCCGCCTGGCGCGGTCTGCTGCTGCTGCTCGGACTGGCCGGAATCTGGCTGTTTTTGGCGGGATGGGGGTTTTTACGGCAGGCGGAAGGCTCGATTCTCGCGCCCATGACCGGCTATTTGCTGCTGCTCGCCACGGTCATTCCCTACGAATGGCGGCAGTCCCAGCACCGCAACCGGCAGGCGCTGGAAACGCTCTCCCACTACGTCGCCAAACCCGTGCTGGAAGAACTGGCGCGGCAGGGCGAAATCTACAGCCTGACGCCCACCCTGCGGGAAGTCACCGTCCTGATCGCCGACATGGAGGGCTATACCCGGCTGACCTCGGCGCTGACGCTGGAAACCACCGCCCGCCTGACCAAGGATTTTCTCGACTGCCTGACCCGCCCCATGCTGCTCAAGGGCGGCACCCTCGACAAATACAGCGGCGACGGCATGGTCGCCTTCTGGGGCGCGCCGCTGGATTGCCCGGATCAGGCCGACCGCGCCGTTGAAACGGCGCTGGAAATTCTGGCCGCCGTCGAAAAACTCAATCAGGAACAAAGACGCCAAAACCTGCCCGCCGTGCGCGTTCGCATCGGCATTGAAAGCGGCAAGGCGCTGGTGGGCGATCTTGGCACACCGTTCAGAAGCACCTATACCGCCGTGGGCGACTGCATCAATTTTGCCTCGCGTCTGGAAGCCGCCGCCAAAGACCTGCCCTTTTCGCTGGTGATCGGACACGAGGCCAACGCCCGCCTGAAACGCCACGCCACCCGCCCCGCCGGAGAAATCCGGCTGCGCGACACCAGCACGGTGATTCGGATCTACACGGTGCCGGACACGGCGTAATTCTGTAACCCATTGATTCTAAAGGAGTGCATGGGTGCACTGCGGAATGGGTTGCGCGGGAGTTTCCTTCCTTCTCCCCTCAGGGGAGCAGGAACGGCAAGCGCGGTACAAGACTTAAAAATACCGCTTACCCCCGGTGTGCCGCCGCGCCTTTTTCCTTCAGATGCTGGATGATGGCGTCCATGTTCCGGGACAATTCGTCCGCGACTTCCGCCGGCAGGCTGGCGCTGAACTGGACACGCTTTTCGGAAGAATTCGGGATGGACTGGACGCTGAATTGCCCCACCTTCAGGCGACCGTAACTGACCGGCACGCTGATTTCCCTGGCCAAACGCCCCGGCTTGCCCCGGCTTCTTTCCTGTTTTCTGGCCTCCACGCCGACCCGGTGCTTGAGCCGGTCTTTTCCCAGATTCTCCCCGGCGCATTCCCTCGCCAGCGCCAGCGCCGTTTCTTCGCCGACGGTCTCCACCGCGTTACGCAATATTTCGGCAATCACGGCGGTGATTCGGTGCGGATGCTGCGTCGCCACTTCAAAGAGGGCGGACGGCAATTCGTAAAATGTTTTCAGCCGGAACACCTTGCGGGGCGAGTTGTAGCCGAGCGCGACGGCAATCTGCTGGGTCGTGACGCCCCGCCCGGTCAATTCCCGCGCAATCACGGCATGGTCAAGATCGGTCTCCTGCGCCGAATCGTTGTGCAGGTGGCTGACCTTGACCAGTTCCACAATATCCGCCGGATTGAGCGTGGTGTCGACGCGGGCGTCCAGCGTCGGCCAGCCCAGCGCCAGCGCCGCCTGATAGCGCGTCACGCCGGAGACAATCAGGTAAACCCCGGCATCCTCCCCCTGTCCGGGATACACCCGGAGAGGTTCCTGCTGCCCGTCTGCTTTCAGGCTCTCGCTGATTTCCTGAACGCGTTCCTGGCTGCGAAACTGGCGGACATTGAAAGGAGAGGGGCGCAATTTTTCCAGCGGCAGTTTCTGGATGTAGGCCGCGCCCCCGCCAAAAGACGCCAGAGGCATGTCCGGGACGGCCTTCTGTTTTGCGCCCGACGCGGCGCTGGGAACGGCAGGGGCGTCGGCCTCCGTAAAACCGACGGGCAAAATGGTGCGGCGCTTCACAGCAGCGTCCCTTCCGTTTTCTGGGATTTCGCGCGTTCCCGGATTTTCTTGTACATGAAATCCGCAAACGCCTGGTATTGTTTGACCGCCTCGCAGCGGGGTTTAGTCAGCGTCAGGGGCAGATAGGATTCCAGCGATTTTGGAAATTCCTCGCTTTGCGAAATGAGCGTCGGCGCGACACAGCCCGGATACTGCGACAGCTTGTCCTGCATCCGCGCGTTTCTGGTCAGGTTGATGGAATAGTAGGCGGGCAGAATCACCAGTTCAGGCTGCCGCACATTGTTTGGATAGGCTTCGCGCAGGGTCTCGATTTCCGTGATGAGTTTTGAAAGCCCCTTCACCGAAAACGCCTCCATGCGCACAGGCGCGATGATGATGTCGGCGGCGGCAATCGCGTTGGTGGCCACAAAACTGACATGCGGCGGGCAGTCCATGATGACTACATCGTAGTCGCCCACATTGAGGCCGGGAATCCGACCCTCCTGGGATTCCCGGAAAAATTTCTGAAACGTCAGTTCCCTGGGTCCCTGCGTTGTGGCGATGGCAATCTCCAGATCGCCAAAAAAGGTATCGGACGGAATCAGCGCCGGGCCGAACGGGCCGAACGGGCGCTTGAGGAGGGTTTCGGCATCGACCGAAACCGCGCGGCGACGATCCAGCAGGGGCTTGCACAGCGTCGCAAAAGTTCCCGTGACAATCGCCGCGTGGGAGACGCCGAATTTTTCGGCTTCCTCCACGGACAGATCAGCCTCATAACCCAGAATATGCGTCAGGTTCGCCTGAATGTCCAGATCAATGGCCAGCACCTTCAGACCAAAAAGTTGCAGTTGCACGGCCAGTTCGCCCGTGGTGGTGGTCTTGGCCGTACCGCCCTTGATGATCTCCACCGCTACCACCACCGGACGCTTTCCCTCCGTGCCTCTGGAATTCTTGCGGCGTCGGTAGTCGGCAAATTCGAAAATCTTGGGAAGGTCAAAAAGACGAATGGCGGGAGACTTCGGGTTGTCGGCATTGGCCCGTTTGACCTTGATGCCGCTCTCCGCAAGATAGTTGCGTAACGTGTTTTCCGTCACATTCAACAGCCCGGCCACGGCCTTCAGACGGTGTTCATACTGATCGAGTAACGCATAGGTGCTGCGAGCATTTTCCATGGCAAATTTTCCCGCGTTCAATTCTTTGAAATTTTATACCGACGTTGTTTATGTTGCAATAAAATTTTGTATCATTTTCAGAAAATTCGACCATTTAGGCTACAAAATTATTTCAGCAGGGACGAACAGCATAAAACCTGCCTGCCAAAGCGTTCTGAAAAGTTCCACGCTGCACGTCATTTCACCCACCCACCCTCCGGCGGACTGTGGACAGACACGTCATTTCACCCACCTTTTCTGTGGACAGGCACGTCATTTCACCCACCGCGCCCTGTGGACAGGCACGTCATTTCACCCACCCACTGATTTTCAAAACCCTTACTGGACAAAGCTTTCAAGCCAACATTTGACCCCGTAACGCGCGCGCGCTTTTTTTAACTTATATATGTTAACGTGTTCACCCCTTCAAACCCTGTGGATAAACCCAACCCTCCGCAACAATCAAGCAGCGCGCCAAATCCTGACGCGCCTTTCCCGTTATTCACAGGCTACGCCTGCCGCTTCGCTTGAATAACGCGGCTTGTCCTCGAACTCGCTGTCCTCGCTGCGCTGCGGGATCGAGTCCGATGCTTTTCGCCTGCGGCGCTTTACCCGGTTGAGAAAAAAATCTGTAAAACCCAAACCCCGCCCTCAAAGGCGCCAGACAACAGATTGTCATCTAGATCACAAACCACCAGCAACCCAGACAGGTCAGATGCGCGCATTGATCTGGCGCCAGACCATAGTATCCACGACATTTTCCGAAGTCGACCAGGGTATGCGCGAAGGTTTCCAGCAGAACCGCCCATAGGGATTCCAGAATCAGTCCTGTCCCCAACCCGTGAATGAAGCCATGCAGGACAAGTACCGCTACGCCGGCCACGCCGGGTTTTCTTTTTGCGTTGGCCAGCGCTTGCGGTTGCAGCAGAACGTCCGCGATCAGATGCCAGACCAGAAGTTGAAAAAGGATGCCAACAGACGAAGAAAACATGCGTTGAATCTGAAAACCAAACCCCAAGGATACCTGAGTATCCAGCTTCCTTGTACCGCCTTTGATCCTTGCGCTATACTTGTCAGTTTTGTGCAGGAGAAAACATGGATACCACCCAGACCGTCACCATCGATGGCAAGCCTTATCCCCTGAATGCTTTGAGCGAGATCGCGCGCAGCCAGATTATCAACCTGCGCGCTGCCGAACAGGAAATTGCCCGCGCCCAGGCCTTGCTCGCCATGTTGCAGACCGCCCGTCAGGCTTATGCCCAGACCCTGAAAGCGGAGCTGGACAAGATGGCGCCGCTGGAAACAATGGTGTCCGCCGGAAACGCCTGATGGGGTCGGGAACGGGTAGAATGAACGGGTTTTCCCGTTTTGACCCTTTCCGCGATGACCGCCAAAAAAAACCCCGCCGCGCCCCGCGAGCATGATCTTTTTGAAGATCAGGACATGCTTTCTCCTCCCGCTGGGGACGCGGGCAGAATGTTGCGCCATCTTCGCGGCACACATCGGGAACTTTCCGAACAGATCGTCGCGGCGCACCGCGATCTGACCCGGCTGACGGCAAATAATCCGAACGACAGCGCCAGTATGCAGGAATTACGCGGGCGCTTGCGGCAACTTCAGACCCATCGTTCCGAGCTGGAAGCCCGAATCGAGACCACAGCAAGGCATATCAAACCTTTGCTGCGGGAAGGACAACAGGATAAAGTTTCGGGCGGGAAAACAGGCAAGGGGGGGCTGACCCAGGTTCGGCATCCGAATCGCGGATTTTTTCTGGCGGATCTGTTCGACTACGCGCTCAAGGATGACGGCGCCAGCATGGAAGCGCCGATTTTCACGCTTTCCACCAAGCCGGACTTGAGCATCTGGGAATGGACAAGCAAGGACGGCAACAAATACGTCAAGGTGGCCCCGTCCGTGCTGGGGCGGGCGACGCAGCATGACAAGGATGTGCTGATCTACGTGGTGTCGCAACTGACCGAAGCCCTGAACCGGGAGCGGGACGACACCAGAAACCGCACCATCCGCTTTACCGTCTATGATTTTCTCGTCACCGCCAACCGGCAGACCAGCGGACAGGGCTATAAACTGTTGCATGAGGCGTTCGAGCGTCTGGCGGGCACCCGGATTACAACCGACATCAAGACCGGCGGCGAACGGGTCAAACAGGGGTTTGGCATCATTGACGAGTGGCGCATCATCGAGAAATCCTCTTCTGACGAACGCATGATCGCGGTGGAAGTGACCCTGTCGCGCTGGCTTTACAACGCGGTGCAGGCATTCGAGGTGCTTACCATTCACCCGGACTATTTCCGGCTCCGCAAGCCGCTGGCGCGGCGCTTTTACGAGCTGGCTCGCAAACATTGCGGCCATCAGGCGCAATGGACCATTGCCCTGGATTTGCTCCAGGCCAAGACCGGCAGCCGGTCTACCCTCAAGGAATTTCGCCGCGCCGCGCACACGATTCAGGCGGACGACTGCCTGCCGGAATATCGCCTGGTTGTCAGCGCCGATGACAAGGTAACTTTTTATGCCCGGGACAATTTCCGGCTGGCGCGTCGGCTGATTCGGCAGACGGCCAATCCGCAGGCGTGACAGGCGTTCCTAAAATCCGCCCAAGGCGCGTAAAACGCGCCCCTACAAGGGGAAACATCCGGTTTTCAAGGGGGGTTATGGATTTCCGCCTTCGCGGAAATGACGGTTGTCCGGTGTTTTCCTAATCGCCAAACTCATACTGCCATCCCAGCATGAGCTGGCGGCTCTGGTAGCGGAAAATGGAGATGTTTTCCTGATTGTCCAGATATTTGTACTCCAGCACCAGATTTTGACGGGCGTCCAGAGGCAGCAGGAGGGCGGCGCGCCAGAGGGTGGTATGCTGGTTGCGTTTCGAGTCGATCAGGCCGGGGGAGTAGGTTTTTTCTCCCTGCCAGTCCTGGCGCGTCCAGGAAAACTCGCCGATCAGGCGTTCGCCCAGCGGTTGCCGCAGGGAGAGGTTGGCCAGCCAGCCCTGTTTATCGCCGCCGGGGCGTCTGTTTTCCCCGAAATCATGGACAACGCCCAGATTGCCCATGAAGCGGGTTTCCTGATGACGGTAGCTCAGGGAGGTCAGGAATTTTGTAATGTCCGCGTCGTAGCCCGTGAGCGTGGGATAGCGCACCCGCGTCCAGTCCCCGACGAAATTCAGTTGCCAGCCACTCGGGCGCTTTGGCCAGGGCGGCGTCAATTGAAAGTGGAGACCGCCCTGTTCCTGATAGCGGCGATTGCCGAGCAGGGTCGCGCCCAGACTCGCGCCCCAGCGGCTGTCCCAGCCGCCGGGAAGTTGCAGGGGCTGTTCCGCGCCCACGATCAGGGTGCTCAGGTCATAGTGGGAAAGCTGGTCGTGCCGTCGGTGCTGGAACTGGGTGTATAACAGCGTGCCGCGCCCGGAGAGGACATGCGCGCTTTCCAGCCCCAACTGGGTGAAATTGTCTTTGGTGGCGCGAAATTCCGGCGACAGTTCCAGGGGCGGAATATCGACGCCAAGGGAAAAATAGGGGTTGGACGCGCCCTGATTGGCGTTGCTGTCATAACCCCGACCCAGCCGGAACTGATAGCGGGAAATGCCCTGGAACGCCTGCCGCTGGCAGCCCTGCGCCCGGATTTTTCCGATGAGATCCTGAATGGCGGGCGGCGGCGTGAATTTTTCCAGAATTTCCGTAAACAGGGTTTCCGCCTCGGCGGTCATCCCCATGCCGCATTGCAGAATGGCCAGATCGAGCCATGCGCCCGCGTGCTCCGGCTGCTGGGCGATGACCGCGTGAAAGGATTCCTTCGCTTCCTCGGTTCGCCCTTCGCTCAGGAGTTGCAGGCCGCGCTGATAAACGTCCTCCTCCTCTGCCATAGCCGAAACGGATAGGCAAGACAAAAACAGGAGGGGGAAGATAAATTTACGCAAAAAGCGGCAGAGGTGTTGTAAAAAAGTCACAATCCGGCAAGGAGGGTCAGAACATTCATAAAATCAGACAGGAAAAAACCTGTGAATTCTATAATAAAGAGCTGCTTTACGCGAAGATGCGGATGGAGAAAAAATGACGCAAGATAAAACCCGCCCACAGGGGAGAATCGCCGCTGCTTTTCTGGCCGCCGCGCTGTTGTTGCCGGGTCTGGCTCTCGCCGCGCCGCAGGGCGAGGAGGCGGGCAAAATCGTGCTGGCGGTGGGAGATGTCCGCATGAACGGCAAGGCGCTCAAGGAGGGCGAGGGGGTGCCGGTCGGCGCGGAACTCGTCACCGGCAAGGATGGCTATCTCTATCTCAAGACGATTGACAACGGTTTTCTGATTCTGCGTCCCGGCAGTCAGGCCACGGTGGAAGCTTATCAGGTGGACACCGTGAATCCGCAGGAAAGCCGCTTCAAGTTTTCCCTGCGCCAGGGCGTTGCCCGCAGCATTTCTGGCGAGGCCGTCGGCAAGGCGCGCAAAAATTTCCGCTTCAACACGCCGGTAGCCGCCATTGGCGTGCGGGGAACTGATTTCAGCGTATATGCCGATGCGCGGGAGACCCGTGTCGCGGTGATTTCCGGCGGCGTCATCGTTTCCGGCTTCAACAGCCGTTGCACCCCGCAGGGCGCTGGCCCCTGCGAAGGCGGGCGCGAGCTGTTCGCCCAGGAGGCGTCCGGCATTCTGCAAGTTCAGAAAGGACGCATTACGCCCCAGCTTCTGAAGGGGGACGATTTTTCCCCTGACCTCGTTGCCCCGCCCCGGCAGGACGAACCGGAAGTTTCCGACGGGGACAAAAAAGGCAGCAAGGAAGGCAGCCTTCCCGCGCCTGCCCCTGTTCCCCCGGCCCAGGAATCCCTCATCAAACCACCGGGCAACGCCGCCAGTCTGGATCCCATGAAACCGATCATCTGGGGGCGCTGGCAGGAAATTTCCGACAGGCTTCCCGCCACCGTGGATATTTCCGCAGCGGGAGAAGAGGACAAGTACGTCACCATCACCCTGGGCAGCTATGTTCTGCTGCGCGACAAAAACAGCGCCGTGCGCACGCCGCTCAACGGCAGCGTCAGTTTTTCCCTGCAAAACAGCATTGCCCACGTCACCGACCCCATAAACCAGGTAGAGTCGGAGGCCACGTTGAGCAATGGAATCCTGCATGTCAACTTTGAAAAAACCAGCTTTTCGACCCAAATGAATTTGAACGCCCTGGGCACAACCCACCGCCTGAGCGCGATCGGCCAGGTGACGAGTAACGGTCTTTTTTTCAATGATCGCCTGTCGCCGGGCAATAACATGATTGTCCGGGGCGCGTTGTTCAAGGAAAACGAGGGCATGAGCGCGGGCTATCTTTTCCAGTCCCAACTGCAAAACGGACTGGAAGCCAACGGCGTCACGCTCTGGGGTAAATAGAAGGCTGGCCTCCACAGACGGCGAAGCGTCATCCCTTCTCCCCTGAAGGGGAGAAGGGATTGCAGGAACAGGCCGATGCTGATTTCATCTTGATTGGGTCACCTGGTGGGAATCCAACCGTTCGCGGACGGATGTGGTGATTGAAGATGTGCGCATCAAGGACAATGAAATCACGAAGGACATCACGATCGCGTTCCGGGATTCCAATCCGGGGCA
>JAITNI010000116.1 GCA_031290535.1 Zoogloeaceae bacterium | reverse complement strand
GACCATGCCGGAAGTCGGCACGCCTTCATTCAGGGGGGCGAAGGCGGCCCAGAGCAGAAATCCGCCAAAGCCGACGCCCAGCACCCAGAAGCCCAGACGGGCTGGGGCGCGGGTATCGGTGGGCAAGCCGCTCTTTTTTTCTTCTTCCGGGGTTTCGACCGGGCGCGGTTTGAGAAAATCAACCAGAGCGCGAATGCCCCGGTCAAGCGGTGTGCGAAATGACATGAATCAGTTCCTCGTGAATGAGAATGGGGGGGTTGTTGGAAAGGGTCAGGCCGGGACGGGTTGCGGCCCGGCGCCCATTGTCGTGACGGCCGCGACGGGTTTTTCTTCCGCGAGACGGGGCTTGCCGAACTGGGTCAGCCGACCATCGGCCAGCGTCAGGACAAAATCCATCGCCGCGACGATTTGCGGGCGGTGGGTAATCAGAACCAGCGTCGCGCCGCGCTGCTTCAAGGCCAGGACGGCCTGAAAAAGGGCGCGGTCGCCCGCGTCATCCAGATTGGCGTTGGGTTCGTCCAGCACCACCAGCCGGGGGTTGCCGTACAGCGCCCGCGCCAGTCCGATGCGCTGGCGCTGGCCGCCGGAGAGGACACGCCCGCCGTCGCCAATTTCGGTATCGTAGCCCTTGGGAAAGCGCAGAATCATCTCGTGCACCCCGGCCGCCTGACAGGCCGCGATCACCTGCGTCGGGTCGACCTCGCCAAAGCGGGCGATGTTCTCGGCAATGCTGCCGTTGAACAGTTCCACATCCTGCGGCAGATAGCCCAGTTCCGCGCCCAGGACAACACGATCCTGATCGCGGATGGAGACGTCGTCATAACGCACGTCGCCCTCGATGTCTGGCCAGATGCCGAGAATGACCCGCGCCAGCGTGGATTTGCCGGAGCCGGACGGCCCCAGAATGCCAAGGGCGGAACCGGCGGGCAGGGAGAACGAAACCTGTTCCAGAATCGGCGCTTCGCGGTGCTTTGCGGTGGCGCGGACTTCGACAAGCGCCAGCCTCGCGCCGGGGGCGGTGTCGGTAACGAGCACGGTTTCCTGATGCGGATGCGCTTCCAGCGCCGCTTCCAGCGCCGCATAGGAATTTTTCGCGGCAAGCAGATCTTTCCAGGCGTTCATCAGGGCGTCGACCGGGTGGGTGGCGCGCCCCATCAGGGCGTTGGCGGCGATCATCGCGCCGGGGGAAATCTTGCCGAAAATCACCAGCATCGCGCCCGCGCCCAGACACAGCGATTGCTGGAACAAACGCGCGAAGCGGGTGATGGACTGCATCCGCGTTTGCGCGTCCAGCCCGCGCCGTCCCCGCGCCAGTGTGCGCTGATGTTTTTGCATCCAGGAATTCCGCATATTGCCCAACATGCCCATGGATTCGACGACGCTGGCGTGGCGCAATTTGCCGTCCAGATAGGCGGTTTCCTTCTGTATCGCCGCGCTGGCCTCTTCCAGCGGTTCTTTCATGACCTGGCTGGAAATCCAGGCGATGACGGCCAGCACGCCGCAAAAGAGGATGGCCAGCGCGCCGAGGAAGGGATGCAGCAAAAACAGCACCAGAATGTAAATGGGCGACCAGGGCGCGTCCAGCAGGGCGAACAGCCCCGCGCCGGTCAGGAACTGGCGTACCCTGGACAGATCGCCAAAGAGTTGCGCGGCTTCCTTTTCCTGTCCCTGATTTTGCAGCGCGAAGGTGGTGCTGAAGACGCGGGCGTTCAGGCGCACATCCAGCCGCACCCCCAGCCGCACGAGGAGCCGGGCGCGTACCCATTCGGAAAAGCTCATCACGCCCAGAAAAAAGAACAGCATGATCGTAATGGCGTACAGGGTGAATTCGCTCTGGCTCACCAGCACGCGGTCGAACACCTGCAGCATGTACACGGTGGGCGTCAGCATCAACAGGTTGATGAGCGCCGTAAAGCAGAAAGCATAGGCAAATTCGCGCCGGAACGACCAGATGAAACGGTTCAGTTCGCTGCGCCCGGAAAATTCGCGCAGGCGGGTCAGTTGTTCTTGCCAGGGGGTTTTGAGTTTGGACAGATTCATGAGAGGCGTTTTCCGGGAAAATTCAGGCGCGCAGGGCGGCAGGCGCGGGCGCGGCGGGTCTGACCGCCTGCGGGGCGGGAGCGGGCTGACCCTGAAGGGCGGCCAGCACTTCGTTTCTGGGGCCAAAGAGCTTGCTTTCGCCTTCGACCAGCACCAGCATCAGATCGGCGATGCCCAACAGACTGGTGCGGTGGGTAATCAGCACCACGGTGGTTTCCGTGCCGCGTAATTCCGTCAGCGTTCGCATCAGCGCGGCTTCGCCCGCGTCATCCAGACTGGCGTTGGGTTCGTCGAGCACGACAAACTTCGGATTGTCATAGAGGGCGCGCGCCAGCCCGACGCGCTGGCGCGTACCGCCGGAGAGCACGACGCCTTCCGCGCCCACCTCGGTGTCGTAGCCTTGCGGCAGCGAGAGAATGTAATCATGCAGCCCGGTGCGGCGGGCGGCGGCCTCGACCTTTTCCGGGTCGGGTTTACCGAAGCGGGCGATGTTCTCGGCGAGGGTGCCTTCAAAGAGAGCGACGTTTTGCGGCAGATACCCCAGACAGGGGCCAAGCTCCTGCTTGTTCCAGGAGAAAATATCGACGCCGTCCAGACGCACCTTGCCCGTCGCGCAGGGCCAGACGCCCACCAGCAGATGCGCGAGGCTGGTCTTGCCGGAAGCCGAGGGTCCCACGATGGCCAGCGTCTTGCCGGGCGGGATGGCGAAGGAAATATTGTTCAGGAGAGGGATGGACGTCCCCGGCGCGACCGCCGCGACCTGCTCCACCTGCAACAACCCCGTGGGCGGCGGCAGGGGCAGTCCGGCGGAGTGCGCCGGAATTTTGGCGAGCAGGGCTTCGAGGCGTTCCATCGCTTCCCGCGTGTTGGCGACGTTGCGCCAGCCCGCAATCACCTGCACCAGCGGCGCGAGCGCCCGTCCGGCGATGATCGAGGCCATCAGCATCAGGCCGGAGCTGCCGGAAAAAACGCCGGAAATGATGAGCCAGCTTCCGAGGCCGAGCATCATCGAACTGGAAACAAGCTGCACATATTTGGAGAGCGTACTGTAAATCGACCCCTGATCGGAGGCTTTGGCCTGATTCTGGAGCATCTCTTCCTGTAATTTGAGCCAGTGCTGGCGCAGGCCACGCGCCATGCCCATCGCCTGCACGGCTTCGCCGTTCCTGAGCGCCGACTGGATGAAGTTCTGCGCCAGGGTACTGGCGTTGTTGGCCTTGGCGAGCGGCGGACTGGCGGCGCGTTTGTTGAGGGAGGCAATGCCGGCCTGAATGCAGGCGCTGACGAGGCTGTACCAGCCCAGGGTCGTATCAATCCAGAAAATGACGCCCACCAGCGCCAGCGCCATGGGAATATCCAGCAGCGCGGTGGCGGAGACGCTGCACACAAAATCCCGCACGCTGGCAAAATCCCGCAGCCCGCGCATTCCCAGCGCCCGCGCGCCGGAAAGGTTGGCATAAAAAACAGCTTCATAAACCCGCGTGTTCAACAGCCGGTCGAATTCTTCGGCGGCGCGGCGCAGGGTGCCCATGCGCGCCCATTGCAGGAATTCCAGCACAAAATAGGCCAGCGCGAGCAGAAACGTCAGCATGGAAAGCGTCATCAGGCTCTGGCTGTTGACCACCCGGTCGTAGACTTCCAGCATGTAGAAGGACGGCGCCAGCATCAGGGCGCCGATCACCA
Organism: Zoogloeaceae bacterium; assembly: GCA_031290535.1. Classification (GTDB taxonomy): domain Bacteria; phylum Pseudomonadota; class Gammaproteobacteria; order Burkholderiales; family Rhodocyclaceae; genus Azovibrio. Next base: position 2,269 of record JAITNI010000116.1, on the reverse strand, counting down.
CGCTGAACGCGATGGCGCGCAGGAGAAAGGGTTTTTGCGCCCACAGCGCCTGAAGGGCTTCCGGGGTTTTTTCGTTGCTCATGAATGTTTAGGCCTCCAAAGGCTCGGTCAGCGGCTGTTCCAGAACCACGTCGGAGGATGCTTCCGGCGCGACGGGCAACAGCACAAGGTATTCGGGAAGCTCGCCCGCTGGCGTCGTCGCCATCGGGTCGGTTTTCCCCTGCATACAAAAGGAAAGTGAAAATCGGTCATGCTGGCGATGCAGCACGATTTCGCCCAGACGCTCGCTGGCAAAAACGCGCAGGATTTCATCGGGCATGGCGAAGCCGAAGCGGATGCGGCCATCCAGGGTATACATGGAAAGCTGGTTGTCCCGGATGCTGACCGTGTGCCGGTCAAAAAACACCGGCGCGCCGGGCAGGAACTTGAGACAGGGCAGGGGCGCTTCTGCCGCCTTGGGCACAATCCGGTACGCCCGCGAGACGGAATAGATCGCGTTGCAGACCATCTGTGACCCCAGGCGCGGAAAACGCGCCCGCAGGGCGTGATAGGCGAGATGGTGCAGCCCGACGCGATTCCAGCAGCGATTCTCCCGCACCACGGGCACGAGCGCGTTGCAAAGCTCCGCGAAAGCGTGCTGCAAGGCGATCAGACGCGCGTATTCGTCTTCAGTGACCTGCAAGGGAACGGACAGAATGCGGTTTTTCATATAGGAAACGGATTGTACAGAATTTCATATAGGAAAACCAGTACAAAAAATTGACGCCGAAAAACGCGGCCATGCGGGGCGGGGCGCTTCTTTGGGACAGGCGTCCGCGCGACCGGTTTTCTGTTCCGGGACGTTTTCCTCTCGCCTTGACGCTTCCCGATGCTTTAGAATGCCGGATTTTGTCAGGATCAAATCGTTTCATGAACGTGTTTCGCGCCCTCTGGGCTTTCCGGGGGTTCATTCTTGGCAGTGTGCAGCGGGAGTTTCAGTCCCGGTATCGCAATTCCCTGCTGGGCATTGTCTGGATGGTGCTCAATCCCCTGGCGATGATTACGGTCTATACCGTGATTTTCTCCCAGGTCATGCGCGCGCGCCTGCCGACGGTGGAGGGTCAGTTTGCCTACAGCATCTATCTTTGCGCGGGCATTCTGGCCTGGGGGCTGTTTACCGAAATCGTCACCCGCGCCCAGAATGTTTTTCTGGACAACGCCAACCTGATTAAAAAACTGAATTTCCCCCGTCTTTGCCTGCCGGTGATCGTCGTGCTGGGGGCGGTGCTCAATTTCGCCATTCTTCTGGCGCTTTTTATCGGGTTTTTGCTGATTGTCGGCCAGTTTCCCGGCTGGCGGTTCTGGACGCTGCTGCCGCTCCTGGGCGTCCAGATGCTGCTGGCGATCGGGCTGGGCATGGTGCTGGCGGTGTTCAATGTCTTTTTTCGGGATGTGGGGCAATTTTTCGGCATCGTGCTCTCTTTCTGGTTCTGGTGCACGCCCATCGTTTACCCGGCGAGCATCCTGCCGGACGCCATCGCCCGGCTGATGGCCTTCAATCCCATGGCGACCCTGATCGACCTTCAGCAGCGCCTTTTTCTGGGCGGAGAAATGGATTTAACCCGCCTTTTGCCCGTCCTGGCGTTCTCGCTCGCGCTTTGCGTCCTGGGCGGGGCGCTGTTCCGTCGCCACTCGGGCGACATGGTGGATGAACTCTGATGGGCAGCGTGGTTGTTTCCGGCGTCGGCAAGGCGTATCGTCAATATCGTTCCCGCTGGGGGCGGCTGGCCGAATGGCTGTGGCCTGCCGGCCCGCCCCGGCACACCCTGAAATGGGTGTTGCGGGACATCAGTTTTCAGGTCACGCCGGGCGAAGCGGTCGGCATCATCGGCATCAACGGCGCGGGCAAAAGTACCCTGTTGAAGCTGATTACCGGCACGGCGCGCCCCACCACGGGGCATATCGCGCTTCAGGGCCGGGTGGCGGCCCTGCTGGAGCTGGGCATGGGCTTTCATCCCGATTTTACTGGCCGCCAGAACGCCTATATGGCCGGGCAATTGATCGGCATGGAGCGCCAGACGATTGCCCGGTTGATGCCGGAAATCGAAGCCTTTGCCGAAATCGGCGACTACCTCGACCAGCCGGTGCGGGTATATTCCAGTGGGATGCAGGTGCGGCTGGCCTTTTCGGTGGCAACCGCGTTGCGTCCCGACGTGCTGATTATCGACGAGGCGCTGTCCGTGGGCGACGCCTACTTTCAGCACAAGAGTTTTGAGCGCATTCGCGCCTT
>JAITNI010000015.1 GCA_031290535.1 Zoogloeaceae bacterium | reverse complement strand
AACTGACCGTTTCCACCGTGTCGGGAAGGACGATTTCTTCCTCAAAATTCCCGGATAATCCCGCATGGGCGAGGACAAGCTCCACGATAATCTGGAGATCAGAAGGGGTTTTTTCTTCTTTGCGAATGTGGCTGACCCCCAGCGCGCTATGCCACACCAAACCGCTGATTTTCAGTGTGACGTGGGAACCGGAACGCATTTCCTCGACGTTCAGGGTCGTATCTTCCCGTTCCAGCGGCGTGACGGCGAGCAGATCACAGCCTCCGCCCCCCAGCGTGGCAAGAAAAATCCAGAAAAGGAGGGCAATGTTTTTCATGGGTGCTCTCTTTTAGCGCCGCTTACGCTGGCGGCGCGTTGAATTCAGCGGCAATGCGGCGAATCACCCGCACGGTTTCCAGATCGGAGTCCTGATAGGCGGCCTTGATATATTCGGCATAGTCCGCCTGCTCGCCGCGCAAATCCAGCGTCGTCTGGTAGGCAAAGCGCAGGCCGAGGAGGCCGGGTTCGGGTTCTTCCAGCGTGATGGTGAGTGTGCCGCCCGCGTGGTCGTCTGCCGCCGCCACCTCAAAGCGGAGCCATTCGCCTTCCAGATGGCGCACCCGGTCATGGATGCACGTGTTGCCAAAATCCAGACGGCGGCAAAGGCCGGCGGCGTCACGTTCCAGAATCACGCAGGTTTCCAATCCCGGCAGAAAGCGCTCCGGGTGCTCTACCCGCTGCCAAAGGGCGCGCCAAAGCGCCTCCCGGCTCAAAAAGGCCAGCGCGGGCGTGTCCGGGGCGTTGATTTTTACCAGATGTTCAAAATACATGGGGCGCATTGTGCCTGCTCTGCGGATGGCTGTCACGGTGGTGGTAACATCTCCCCCATGCAGATTGAACGACTTCTTCAGCAACAGGGGTTTGGAACCCGCAAGGAATGCCGGGCGCTGGCGCGGCAGGGGCGGTTTGCCGTGGGCGGCGACATTCTGGACGACCCCTTTCAGGACCTTGCGCCGGAAGGGCTGGTTTTTCGCGTTGATGACCGGGACTGGCCCTATTTTGCCAAGGCGGTGATTCTCCTCCACAAACCGGCGGGGTTTGAGTGTTCGCGCAAGCCGCGCCATCATCCGGGCATTCATACGCTGTTGCCGCCGCAATTTTTGCGGCGCGGGCTGCAAAGCATCGGGCGGCTGGATGAGGAGACGACCGGCCTTCTCCTCCTCACCGACGACGGGGCGCTGATTCACGCCCTCTCGTCGCCCAGGCGCAAGGTGAAAAAACGCTACCGGGTGACGGTGCGGCATCCGCTGGATGATGTCCAGCTTGCCGCCCTCTCTTCCGGCGTGTTGCTGAACGACGACCCCGTGCCCACCCTGCCCGCCGAGGTCGAATGGCGGGATGCCCACACCCTCTTGTTGACGCTCACCGAAGGCCGTTATCATCAGGTTCGGCGGATGCTGGGCGCTGTCGGCAACCGGGTGGAGGCGCTTTGCCGGATGGCGGTGGGGGGGCTGACACTGCCCGCCGACCTGCCGGAAGGCCAGTGGCGCTGGCTCACCCCCGCCGATCTTGAACAACTCTGGGAGCACCCCGCATGACCCTGACAGAACTGCGCTACATCGTCGCGCTGGCCCGCGAAAAACATTTCGGCAAGGCCGCCGAGCGCTGCCACATCAGCCAGCCGACGCTCTCGGTAGCGGTCAAGAAACTGGAGGAACGTCTGGAAGTCACCCTCTTCGAGCGCACCCCCGGCGACATTCGCCTGACGCCCGTGGGCGAGCGCATCTGCCTACAGGCGGAAAAGGTACTTTCTGAAGCGCTCCGGGTGGAAGAACTGGCGCAAGTCGGCAAAGACCCGCTGATCGGCCCCCTGCGGCTGGGCGTGATCTACACCATCGCCCCCTATCTGCTGCCGCAGTTGATTCCCGCCCTGCACAACCTCGCGCCGTTGGTGCCCCTGTATTTGCAGGAAAATTTCACGCACCGGCTGGCGGAAAGTCTCAAGAATGGCGAACTGGATGCCGCCATCGTCGCCGCGCCCTTTGAGGAACCCGGCATCGTGACCCGCCTGCTCTATGATGAGCCGTTTCAGGTCGCCCTGCCCATCGGGCATCCGCTGGCCGGTCAGACGGAAATCGACCGGGAAGCACTCGACCCCAGCCAGCTTCTGATTCTGGGGCAGGGCAACTGTTTTCGGGATCAGGTGGTGTCCGCCTGCCCGCAACTCACCGCGCCCGGCAAGATCGAGCAGGCCATTGAGGGCAGCTCGCTGGAGACCATGCGGTACATGGTGGCCAGTGGCGCGGGCGTCGCCATTGTGCCCGCTTCCGCCTGCGCGGCCTGGCCCGACAATCCCCTGTTTGTCACCCGTCCCTTCAGGCGTCCCGCGCCCACACGGCAGGTGCTTTTGGCCTGGCGCGTCACCTTTCCGCGCCCGCAGGCGATGGAAACGCTGTATCAGGCCATCTGCCAGTCGCCGCCAAGGGGGACGACGGGCACACAAACGCTGCAATAGTTTAGAATGTTGAGCCTGATGAGTCCTGCCATGAATCCTGAATCCCCCGCGCTTGCCACTTTTTGCCTGCCCGTGCGTGTGTATTACGAAGACACGGACGCGGCGGGCGTGGTGTATTACGCCAGCTATTTTCGTTTTTTTGAGCGTTGCCGCACGGAATGGCTGCGGACGCTCGGCTATGGGCAGGCGCAACTGGCCGCCGAGGAAAACCGCGTCTTTGTGGTCAAAAGCGCCAGCGCCGAATATCATCGTCCCGCCCGTCTGGACGATGCGCTTGCAATCAGTCTGGCCGTGGAAAAAATGGGGCGTTCCCAGGTGATTTTGCGGCAGGAAGCGCGGCGCGGCGATACCGTGCTGGTGACGGGCGTCGTGCAGGTGGTCTGCGTCAATTCCGAAAAAATGAAAGCCGCCGCCATTCCCGAAGCGCTGCGGAAAAAACTGGAGTCTTGTTCATGAATGTCACCCAGGATTTGTCCATCCTGCAACTGATTCTCAACGCCAGCGCGGTGGTGCAGGCCGTGATGGCGCTTCTGGCCGGCGTCTCTTTCATGTCCTGGTTCTACATTTTCGTCAAATGGTTTACCGTGCGCGCCTCACGGCGCAAAACCGATGAATTCGAGCGCGACTTCTGGTCGGGCGGCGATCTGAACAGTCTGTATGACGGCGCGGTCGCCAGCCGCTACCACGCGGGCAGCATGGAGCGCATTTTTGAGGCGGGCTTTCGGGAATTCACCAAACTCAAGGGGCAGAAGGGGCTGGAAGCCAGCGATGTGATCGACGGCGCGCGCCGCGCCATGCGCGCCACCTACCAGCGCGAAGTGGACGCGCTGGAAGCGCATCTGGCCTTTTTGGCCTCGGCTGGCTCCGTGTCGCCCTACATCGGCCTCTTTGGCACGGTGTGGGGCATCATGCACGCCTTCCGGGCGCTCGGCAATGTCGGACAGGCGACGCTCTCCTCGGTTGCGCCGGGGATTGCCGAGGCGCTGGTGGCAACCGCCATCGGCCTCTTCGCCGCCATTCCCGCCGTGCTGGCCTACAACCGTTTTTCCCACGACATCGACCGGCTGGCAACCCGTTACGAATCCTTCATGGAGGAGTTTTCCAACATCCTCCAGCGCCAGATGAGGTAAGTCATGGCCAGACGTCCCCGCCGCCTGAAAAACGAAATTAACGTCGTGCCCTACATCGACGTCATGCTGGTGTTGCTGGTGATCTTCATGGTCGCCGCGCCGATGATGCAGACCGGCTCGGTCGACCTGCCCGCCGTGGACAAGGCCAACCTCGTTCCGAACGACCCGCTGCGGGTGGAAGTGAGCGCCAGCGGCGAACTGAAAATTACCGACGCGAGCGGCCTCTCCCGCGCCATCAACAAGGCGGAACTGGCGGCGGCGCTGGCCGTGGAAAAGGAGAAAAACCCGCAGCTTGCCGTGCTGGTGGCGGGCGACAAGGCGGCCAGTTATGAATCGGTGTTGAATGTGCTGGACGAAATCAAGGCGCTGGATTTTGAGCGGGTGGGGCTGGAGACGGGGCGCAAGTGAATGGTGCATGAGACCGCCCAGGAACCCGGCAAAAAACCGGCGCTGATGCTGGCCGTACTGGTGCATCTGGCGCTGGCGCTGGCGCTTTTTCTGGGTGTGCAATGGAAAACCGAACACGCGGCGGTGGAAGTGGAACTCTGGTCGGCCACTCCCCGCCCCGCCACCGCGCCCGCGCCCGTCGCCGCCGCGTCGCGTCAAACAGCGGAACCCGCGCCCAAACCGGAAGTCAAACCGGCCAAAAAACCGGATATTGCGATCCGGGACGACGACAAGAAAAAACCCGAACCGGAGAAAAAGAAGTCCCCGGAGGCGGAAAAAAAGCCCCCCAAACCGGATTTTCGCGCCATGCTGGAAGAAGAATTGAAGGAAACCCGGCAAACAAATCAGGCCAACGAACGCGAAGCGCGTCTGCAAGCCCGGTTGGGCGCTGAACAGCGGGCGGCGGGGTTGAGCGCCTGGGGGAACAAGATTGGCGCAAAAATTCGCGGCAACATTGTTTTGCCGCTGGGTCTGCAAGGCAACCCGGAAGCGGTATTTGAAATCACCTTGCTGCCCACGGGCGAGGTCATGGGTGTGCGTCTCAAACAGTCGAGCGGCAACGCGGCGCTGGATATTGCCATTGAACGCGCCATTCAAAAATCTTCGCCGCTCCCCAAACCCGACGACCCCGCCGCGTTCCAGCGGGTTCTGGAAATCCGTCACCGGCCATTTGAATAAGCCGCCGCGCAAATGGGCGTTTTTTCCGGCGCTTCTCGCCTTATAATGCCTCCACGCCAATTTTCCCTGAAAAACATGAACCTGACTCCCGGTTTTCGTTGCCTTCCCCGCCTGCT
>JAITNI010000356.1 GCA_031290535.1 Zoogloeaceae bacterium | reverse complement strand
GAGCGGCATGTGGTGACCAAGGCAGAGACACATCTGATTGAGTCGTTCAACAGTTCCATCCGGGACAATCTGGCGCGCTTCAATCGTCGCAGCAAGCGTTTTTCAAAGTCATGGGAGATGTTGCGGCATACGCTTGATTTCTTCTACTACAAGAGAAAAAGATTGGAACACTTTGCAATGGCAATATGAAATTTACAATCCCCCTTGTCAGGGGGGAAGCTCCCTCTGGAACCGCTTGGCCTTGTGCAAGTGAAGCTCCCTGAAGATGGCCTTGGTGACAAAGAATCAATAACAGGAAGATTCCCGCGATTGCCCTGACGTCTTCAATTGCGTGAAAAATGCGCTAATAAAAAGTGTACGCGCCCTGTGGCTCAATGCGGAAATTCAATGCCTGTTTGTGCTGCATGAACTGATCGTGCCCTTGGCGCAGATTTTTCCAGAACGGGAGCACGCTGGCGTTGCTGTATTTTCTCAGATTGGCATCGTTCATGCGAAACGGGAAAATATACACGGGAATGCGAGTCTGGCCGCTGTTTTTCGCATACGCCGCGTAGAGATAGATTTCCTCGATTTTATCGTCTCTCATGGCGAGGCAGCCGATGCTGACGCATGAACCGTGAATAAAAATATCTCCGCCCGGATTGACGGCTTTATTTCTCCGTTGATCTGCCGCATTGGGATAATTGATGCCCAGAGACAAATGGTAACTGCTGGCTGGATTGAAACGGTCGATAAAATAAAACCCTTCCGGCACCTGCCGGTCGCCCGCTTTTATTTTGGGGCCGAGACGCCCCGAAGCATAACAGATGTCATAAGAAACCAGTTTCTGATAGGTCGCCGCTGATTTGGCTTTGGCATAAATCTCCAGCACCTCTTCTGCCTTGTAGGCCACCAGCACAATCTGGAGCGCCTCGGGCGAAATTCCCGCCTGCCGGAGTTTGGCGCTGAGGGCGGGGCCTTTGTTTTTCAGGGCCATCTGAACCCGCGCATGGCGCAACTGCCCGGCCAAAAATCCCGTGCCGGTTCCTTCCGCCCGGAGGCTCGCGCTTGCCAAAAACATCGTTGCGGCCATCAGCCCCATGAACCCTTTTTTCATCTCTTTTGACAGGGCAAGCGTCTGGCGGCGCGACCTTCGCCGCGCCACCCAAAAAAGACAGCTTACCTTGCCGTTCCCTCCGTCACCGTCACGCTGCCCTCGCCTTCTGCCAGACCATAGACCTGGGGACGGTACATGTCTTCGGCGTAGAGCGGGGGGAAGACGAATTTGCCGGGCGTGACGACGCGGGCGCGGTACACGAGGTTCTTTGTTCCGCCCCGGAGCCGCAGGGCCACCGCGAAGCGGTCGTCGCGGAACTCGACATGCTGGATGTCGGTATCACCCATCACCTGCGCCGGGTCGACGTCTCCCAGTTTGACGGTCTCCATGCCCTCGCCCTGCACGATGTTGAGGTTTTCGATTTCCAGTCCGGCGGGAATGCGATCCACCACCAGCGCGTTGGCGATGTTCACTCTGGGTTTGACTTCCAGAAGCACCAGCACGCTCTCGCCCACCTTCAGGCTCCGGTTGCCCAAGGGCTTGCCTTCGGAATCGTAAAGCACGCGGCGCAATTCCACGGCGTCCCTGCGGGCGGCAGGCATCTGGACGGGGTGCCCTTCCAGCGCCAGTTCCAGATACAGCCGGGTCTGGCCGGGATTGCTGAGTTTGACGCTGCCCAGTTCGGCGGCCTCCAGACTTTGCACCAGCGTCCCCTTGTTCGTCAGGGTTTTGACCCCGGCCCGATTTGCCAGATTGACCGTCCACGGCGTCCCGGTTTCGGCAGTCGCAAACATTTGACGTGCGACTAAAAACAACGCCAGTTTTTCCTGTGTGCTGGTGTAACTCCAGCGATCTTTGAGTTCCAGTTCGCGGGCGATGAGGGAAATGAGATTTTCCTTGCCGTTCGCCTTGATCTGGTGACGTTCCAGCAGCGCGTAGGAGAGCGCCGCGTCGCGCAGGTCGCTGCCATAATCGCCCCACCAGCGGTCATTGGGACGCGCCTTGGCCAGCCCTTCCGCGATGGCGGTTTCTCCCCGCTTTTCGTCGCCCATCAGATGCAGGGCAAGCCCCAGATGCACGAGCGCGAGGCCGGAATGCGCCCGCGCCCTGAGGTCGTAGAGCTGGCGCAGGGTGGAGAGCGGCGCTTTGGATTGCCGCGCCAGCACATAGCCCCCGTAAGCCAGAACGGCAAAACGCCCGCTGCCCGCGTAGTGATAATCGCGCCAAACGCTGTTTTCGTCATAATTGACCGCCCCGGCGGGCAAACCCGAAACGCCCTCCTGAAAGCCTTTCAGAAGAAAATCCATCGCCTGCTGCTGCATCCGCTCCGGTGCCACAAAACCCTGTTCGCGGGCGTCGAGTAAAAAGTTGCTGACGTAGGACGACAGCCAGTATTCATAATGCGAGGCGTTCCCCCACAGGCTGAAGCCGCCATTGGGCGCTTGCATGGCGCCCAGACGGGCAATGGCTTTTTCCAGCATGTTCGCCCGTTCTTCGCGGGTAAAGGTTTTCAGGCCAAAGGCTTTTGCCTCTTCCGCGCCGATGAAGACATGCGGATAAGCCGTGCTGGTGGTCTGCTCGGCGCAACCGTAGGGATAGGTCAGCAAGCCCCGGATGGCGGTTTTGACATCCAGCGGCGGCGTGTCGGACACGGTGAGGTGGCTCACCACGGTCGAAGGCAACAGGCCGCCCAGATCCGCTTGCAGATTCAGGCTTTCGCCGGGCGCGAGCACGTAGCGGCGCAGGATTTGCTGCCGGGGCGTTGCCGCCTCGACTTCCAGCGCGAATTCGCGGCTGAGATTCACGCTGCCGCTCACCTTGACCGAGACGGGCGTCAGCCCAAACGCCCTGCCCGCTTCCAGCGGAAAGCGCAGGGTAACTTTTTGCTGGTCTTTCAGGCTCACCTTGCGCTTGGCGTCCCCGATTCGCAGGCCGCCTTCATTGGCGAGTTCCACCTGCAAATCCTGATCGGCCCCGGAAAGATTGTGCAAATCCAGCGCCACAATGGCGCTGTCGCCCAGCGTCAGAAAGCGCGGCGTGGAGAGTTCCGCCACCAGCGGCGCGGCGACGGTGATTTCGGCTTCGGCGCTGCCAAAGCGGTCGGCGGCGGCAACCACCGCCATCAGGCGCAACTGGCCGTTGAAATCGGGCACGGGCAGGGTAATTTCCGCCTCGCCATTGCTGTTCAGAATCACCGGGCCGGAAAAGAGATCGACCAGACGCACCTTTTTGGGCAGGCTCTTGCTGGCCTGCGGCGCGGCGTCGCCGCCAAACTTGAGCTTGCCCTTTTGTCCGTCCATTTTTTCGATCAGGCGGCCATACACGTCATATTGATCGGCCCCATAACGCAATTTGCCAAAAAAGTGGCCGAAGGGATCGGGCGAGGCAAAATTGGTGATGTTCAGAATCCCCACATCGACGGCGGATAGCGTCACCTGCGCTTTTTGGCCGGGTTGACCGGGTTGCTGGCTCTTCAGGCCGGGGACTTTGATTTTGACTTTCAGCGGCGTCTCGGGCAGCATTTTTTTGGGCGCGTCCAGCTTCACGTCCAGCTTGCGCTCCCCGCGTTCCAGCGGCAGGTAGGCCAGCCCCAGAGCGCGGGCGGGCGTCGCCTGCGCGTTTTTGCCGGGACGCAGCACCAGCACGGAAACATACAGATCATGACGCAGCCATTCCGGCTTGACCGGAATATCCACCGTCTTGCCCTCGGCGGGCACGGCGACGCGCTGCACCCACAGGGTTCGGTCGCTTTCCACGCTAATCAGCGCCTCGCCCGCGTGGGGCGGCGTGATGGTCAGATGCGCGGTTTCCCCTTCCTTGTAGGCGGGTTTGTCCAGCTTCAGGTTCACGCGGTCGGGACGCACGCCCTGGCTTTCATCCGATTTGGCGCTCCATCCGGCATAAAAGCGGTACAGCAGGCGCTTGCCCGTTTCCGGGTCGTGGATTTCCAGCCGGTAACGGCCATACTTGACCGGCAGCGTCAGTTTGCCGCGCTGTCCGGCAGGGAGGTTCACGCTCGTGGAGGCCACCAGTTCGTCGGTTTCCGTATAGCCGGAATGCCAGCCGCGCCCGTCTTCAAAGCGCCAGTAATAATCGCGGTCTTCCCGGAACAGCCGCGCCGGAAACGCGCCGCCGGACAGTTTGCCGTTGGCGTCGGCGCGAATCACCTCGAATGACACCGGGCTGCCCATCTGTGCATAATCGCCGGTAAACAGTGGCCGCACGGCGAGCAGTTGCGGCGCGGGCCAGTAGGTGCGCTCCAGCGAACGGATGACCGGACGCCCGCCGCTCTCCAAGAGGCTCATCGTGGCGCGTACCATGAAGGGCGAGTGCCGGTCGGCGGCCTTGTCAAGATCAATGTCAAGACTGGCCTTGCCGCTTTCGTCCAGCGTGGTTTCCTTCAATTCCTCACGGTGACGGGCGGAATCCTCGTTGGCGTCGCCAAACTCAAAACCGGGCAGTTTGGCGGCAAGCGGATTTTTTTGGCGCGCAAACGACGCCACGCCCAGCAAACGATTGCCCGCAGCGGGCGCGCCATACAGATAATTGCCCGCCACTTTCAGCGCGAAGGGATGTTTGGCGTCCAGTTGGGCGCTGGCGGCGCTCAAGTCCAGCTTCATGCGTTCCGGCAAGAATTCCTCCACGCCAAAGCGATACACGGTGGAAGGCCGTTTATCCGCCGGGTCGGCGCGCAGTTCCAGATTCCAGAAACCGGTGGCGGCGTCGGCGGGAACTTCCAGCGCCCGCTGGTAGTAGCCGGACAAGAGCTGCTCCGGTTGCCAGGTGGCGGTGAATTGCGCCTTGCCGTCTGGCCCCTTGAGAATGGCCTGCACGGGCTGCTCCGGAACCGGATGCCCATCCGCGTCACGCGCCAGCACGGAAACCTCAAAGCGTTCGCCGGGCCGGTACAGGTTGCGCCCGGAATAGGCAAACAGGCTCACCGCCCGACCGGGAAACCCGCTGATGTCGTATTCGGACAAATCCAGCGCCGGTTCCTTCAGGGCGATCAGCGCCACTTCCTTATCCCGCCGCGCCATGAGCACGCGGGCATCCCTGGGACGCTCGGCAAAATGGGCGCGACCTTCGGCATCCGTTTTGGATTGCAGGAGAATCTTGCCCTGCGGATCCAGCCAGGAGACTTCCACGCCCGCAATCGCCTTGCCGTCATCCAGACCACTGACATAGGCGTCCGCCCGTTTTTCAAACAGGCGCGTGTGCAGACCCAGATTGCTGGTATAAAAATACGTCACCTGATATTCGTAGCGAAAGCGGTTCGGCTGGCTCATGACGGCAATGTAAATGCCGGGTTCGGCCAGTTCCTTGATGTCCTCCACCGGCAAAAAGGTGACGCTGCGCCGGTTGGCCTTTTGCTCGGTCAGAAAACGCCCGCTATAGACGCTCTCCGTCATGGCGTGGAAGCGATCCAGCTCCCAGTTATTGACCGCGCCCTTCAGGCTGCGATTGTCGGAGTAATACTCATCGTCCTCGTCCTCGCCGCCGCTATTGCCGCTGTTGCCGCCAATGACGCGATCCAGAAAACGGGAGATCTGTTCGGGTTTGACCCGCAGAAACTGCACATCCACTTCCGGCACATTGACGGTCACGACTGGCAGGCCGCCATTTTGCCGGGCGGGCAGCACGATGCCCTTGCTGGCAAAATAATAGGCGGGCGAGACGGCAGCGGTGACAATGCTGTAGCGGGACTCGGCGTGGGTCTTGTTGCCGTTTTTTGCCGGAACGCCGGGAGCGACGCGCACCACGTAGCGGGTTTCCGGCTTGATGTGCGGAAAAAAGAGCAGGCGGGGATTTTCGCCCACCACCCAGGAACCCGACACCTGCGCGCCGCCCGCGCTGCTGACATCTTCCGGGGCGGTGCTGGCGACTACCGCGCCGCTGGCGGCATGGCTGCTTTCCCCCTCATTTTCGTCCTCATCGTCCGAACGCCGGGTTTTGTCCCCCGCCCGTGTGGGCATCGCGAACACCTGAATAAATTCGTCATAGTCCTGCCGCGCGTCGAGCGTCTGGGTAAAGGTGAGCGCCAGCGCTGGAGAGCCGTCCAGATCGCGGTTATTGAGTTCGACCAGCTCAATGGGGCCGGAACTCTCCTCCATCTCGGCTTCCAGCGCCTTGACCGCCGCGCTGTCGCCCGCTGCCGTCGGGCCGGACGCGCCGCCCCGCAGCCGCTGCCCCAGAGAGACCCCCAGCACCATCACAAGCAGCAACACCGCCACACCTAAAATTACGCCTGTTTTACGCTGACTGATATTCACGGCTTCACCTAGTTGTTGAATCAAAATTCGGTTGTAATTGTACCCATCTTTTCACAAGAAGTATCACAAGGTGATTTCTGGTCGCCCAGAGGACGGCCGTTAAAAACGGGGAAAGCCGGAAGGTTTCCCCGTTTTTAGCCGCAATGGCCTAACGCACCTGCCCGCTCATTTCTTCGAGCAATCCCCGCCCAAAGCCCGTGGCGGCGTCTGCCCCAAAGCGTTTGGCGAAGCGTTCGGCCAGATTTTGCTTGACCGAATAATCCACCAGTTTTTCCGCCTTGATGACTTCCCGCGCCACAAAATCCACCGTACCCAGTTCGTCGACCAGCCCCATCTTGATGCCCTGCTCGCCCGACCAGATGAGGCCGGAGAAGGTTTCCGGCGTTTCTTTCAGGCGCTCGCCGCGCCCCGTGCGTACGACGGTGATGAACTGCTGATGCAGTTCATCCAGCATGGTCTGCACATGCGCTTTTTGTTCCGGCGTGATGGGCGAAAAGGGATCCAGCAGCCCCTTGTTGGCTCCCGCCGTCATCAGCCGCCGCTCGACGCCCACTTTTTCCATTGCGCCGGTAAAACCAAAACCATTCATCAGGACGCCAATCGAACCCACCAGACTGGCCTTGTCGACATAAATCTTGTCCGCCCCGGCCGCGATGTAATACCCGCCGGACGCGCAGAGGTCTTCCACGACGGCGTACAGCGGCGTGTCGGGATACTTGGCCTTCAGGCGGCGCATTTCGTCAAAAATGATGCCGGACTGCACCGGGCTGCCGCCGGGGCTGTTGATGCGAAGCACCACGCCCGCCGTATTTTTATCCTCAAACGCGGCGCGCAGCGCCGTCGAAATCTTGTCGGCGCTGACATCGCCATTGGCCTCAATGACGCCATAGACATTGATCAGCGCCGTATGACGCGGCCCGCCCCGTTTGGCGTCACCACTGGGCGACCAGTCCACTACCGCAACCAGCACCACCAGCAGATAGAGAAACCCCGCCAGCTTGAAAAAAATGCCCCAGCGCCGCCGGGCGCGTTGCTCATTCAGCGCCGCAAACGCCAGCTTTTCCAGTGTCTTGCGCTCCCAGTCGGGCGCGTTCCGGGGGGGATTGGGAGGGGTATTGTCAGGAGAATCCATCACACATTGTCCAAAAGTTTAGGGAAACTGTTCCACCCGTTCGGGCTGAGCTTGTCGAAGCCCTTGTTTTTGTGGGGAATACCCTTCGACAAGCTCAGGGCGAACGGCCTTGTGCAGAGTTTCCTTAGTTAAAAGGCGAGCCAGACACGACTGGCAACGCCGTGAAGCATACCCGCAAGCGGCGGCGCTGTCGATTGCGACTGCATGGACTGCCAGCGTCTCAGGCATTCTCCCGCAGCCAGTCGCCCAGCGCCGCGACACTGGGCAGGCAGGCGAGCGGGCGCAGGGCGAGGAGCGGTTCGGGCGGGTGCGCGCCGTAGCTGACGCCCAATCCGCCCACGCCCGCGTTGTGGGCCATTTGCAGATCGTGCGTCGTGTCGCCGATCATCAGAGTGCGTTCGGGCGAGGCGTCCAGCTCGTCCATCAGTTCTTCCAGCATTTGCGGGTGCGGCTTGGAAGGACAACAGTCAGCGGTTCGGGAGGCCACAAAATGACGGCGCAGGCCGGAGTGTTCCAGCGCCCGATCCAGCCCCGGACGGCTTTTGCCGGTGGCAACGGCCAGTTGATG
>JAITNI010000322.1 GCA_031290535.1 Zoogloeaceae bacterium | reverse complement strand
AAACTCATTAAAAACGCCACAAAATACCCGGTCGGGAAAAGCTATGGGCGGCGAGAAAAATATTCGGCACTGGATTGAAGGCAGGGTCTCTCCCGGGCTTCTGGTCGGTCAAAAACCCTCCTCCCCCTCAAACACCCGCCCCCAAAGGGCGCGTACTGCCTCGATCTGCACCGTCAATGGCTCCCGGTCAAACAGGACGTTGGCGTCGTTCAGGCGGTTGACGTGTTGCAGGCGGCGGTATTCGCGGTAGGCGTTGCGGACGGCTTCAGCTTCGGGAAGCGGAATCAGGCCGAGGTCGGCAAAGCGTTTCAGGAGGGCGATGTTGCCCAGATTGGCGGTAAGTTGGGGGTAGGTGTGAGCGTGCGCCAGAATCAGGTATTGCACGATGAATTCCACGTCGATAATGCCGCCGGGGTCTTGCTTCAGGTCGAAGCGTTCCGGGTCGCGGTTCATGTGGTTGTCCAGCATTTTCTGGCGCATGGCGAGGACTTCCGCCTTCAGGGCTGTCTGGTCACGCGGTTGACAGAGGATTTCCTGCCGCGCCGCCTCAAAGCGTTCGCCCAGCGCCGGGTCGCCCGCGACAAAACGGGCGCGGGTAAGCGCCTGATGCTCCCACGACCACGCCTCCTTGAGTTCGTAGGCCCGGAAGGCTTCCAGCGAGCAGACCAAGAGGCCGGAATCGCCATTGGGGCGCAGGCGCAGGTCGGTCTCGAACAGCACACCCGCCGGGGTGTGACTGGAGAGCCAGGTATTGATGCGCTGACCCAGACGGGTGTAATTTTGCGGCGCGTTGGGGTCGGTATCGCTTTCGTCGGAGAGATAAATCAGATCAAGATCGGACGCGTAGCCGAGTTCCTTGCCGCCCAGTTTGCCGTAGCCAACCACCGCGAAGGCCGGGGTTTCGCGGTGGCGGTTCTTGAGTTTTCCCCAGCACAGGGAAAGCGTGGTCGCCACCAGAATATCCGCCAGCGCCGTCAGGTGGTCGGAAATGCGCTCCACGGTGTGCCGCCCCGCCAAATCCTGCGCCAGCAGCCGAAAAACCTGCGCGTGATGCGTTTCGCGCAGCACGTCCATTTCGCGCTCCGTATCGCCTTCGGCGTTCGCCAGCGCCCGGTCGAGTTCCACACGCAACGCGGCCCCGTCCGTCGCCACGTCCAGCAGGCGCGAATCCAGCAGTTCGTCCAGCAAAATGGGATGGCGGTTGAGGTAATCGGCAGCCCAGGAGGACGCGCCAATGATGTCGGCCACCTTGTGCAGGGCTTGCGGATATTGTTGCAGCAGCGCCAGATACGCGCCCCGGCGGGCGATGGTGTCCAGCAGCGCCAGCCCCCGCGCCAGCACCAAATCCGGCTGCGACGCCTGACTGGCGATGCCGATCAGGCGCGGCCCGACGGCATCCAGCCGTTCCCGGTTCTGGGTCGGCAATTGCCGGTAGCGGCTCGACTGGCGCAACGCTTCCAGCCGCTCCCAGGCAGGCGCGGGCTGGCGAAAGCCAAGCGTCGCCAGCCGCTCCGCCGCCACTTCCGCTTCCATCGGCCCCAGCCAGAGATCATCGAGCGGATGCTCGCCTTCCTCCGGGTCAAAAAAGATGGCCTCGAAATGGGCGCTGACTTTTTCGCGGTGCGCGTTCAAAACAGCCAGCAGCGCCGCCCAGTCGGGGCAATCCATGCTGGCGGCGATCAGCGCCTGTTCTTCGGGGGAGGACGGCAGCATGTGGGTTTGTTTGTCCTCCACATATTGCAGTCGGTGTTCCAGCCGCCGCAAAAAAACATAGGCGCGACGTAACTCGTCTTCCATCTCCGGCGCGATGATGCCGCGCGCGGACAATTCCTTCAACACCGCGAGCGTGGGGCGGATTTGCAGGCCGGGGTCGCGCCCGCCGCGAATCAACTGAAACACCTGCGCGATAAATTCAATCTCCCGAATGCCGCCCGGCCCCAGTTTGACGTGTTCGGCCATATCCTTTCTGGCGACTTCGCGGCGGATTTGCGCGTGCAGGTCACGCATGGCGTTGATCGCGCCAAAATCCAGATATTTGCGAAACACAAAAGGGCGCGCCATTTTTTGCAGGGTGGTCGTCCATTCGCCCAGACGGGCGGCGGTCTCCGTATCGTCCGGGACGAGATTCATCACCCGCGCCTTGATCCAGGCGTAACGCTCCCACTCGCGCCCCTGGGTGATGAAGTAATTTTCCAGCGCGTCCAGTGAGGAGACCAGCGGGCCGGAATCGCCATTCGGACGCAGGCGCATATCCACCCGGAACACCTGCCCGTCGGCGGTCATCTCGCCCAGCGCCGCGATCAGGCGTTTGCCCAGCCGGTTGAAAAAATCGAAATTGTCGATTTTTCTGGGGCCAGCCGTCTCGCCATCTTCGGGATAAACAAAAATGTAATCGACATCGGAAGACACATTGAGTTCCCGCCCGCCCAGCTTGCCCATGCCGATGACAAGGAGCGGCTGCGGACGTCCCTGCGCGTCCAGCGGCGCGCCGTACAGCGCTTCCAGTTGCCGGGTGTGGTGCGCCAGCGCGGCGCTGGTGGTCACGTCCGCCAGCAGGGTCATGCTTGCCATGACTTCTTCCAGCGGCGCGAGGCCGCACAGATCGCGCAATTCCAGATGCGCCATCGCCTGCTGGCGCAAGCGGCGCAACTGGCGCTGCAAACCTTCGTCATCAGTGGCCGCTGGCAGAAGGGCGGCGGCCAGCAACTCCGCTGACAATGGCATTTGCCAGTGTGGCAGCAACAGGGACGGCAAATCAGGACGGGCGACCAACAACTGGCGCAGATAGCGGCTATGATGCAGGGCGGCGGCCCAGCGGGGGTCAGGCAAAGTTTCCATGCGGATTCCAGGGCAGCGGTCGCGCCTGCGGGTCAAATGGCGCTGTCCGGGTGCGATTTTTTTACGGGACGTTCATTCTAAAGGATTTGGACGGTGCTGGCAGGTCAGGTTCCATGTTGAAACAGGGGAACGCATGAAGCGGCAAGGAAAATTTTAAGCGCAAGACGTTCCTGTCATCGCCTGATGCCGCCAACAATAATCCAGATTCCGCGATGCCCTTCGTCTATACTTCCATTTTTTTACGGCACAAGGGAGCATGGCATCATGAACAGACTTTGCATACTGGCGGTTTTTTCCGTTGCCCTGCTGCTGGGCGCTTGCGACGATGGCAACAAGAATGCGGAACCCGCCGCGCCGACAGAAGCCGCACCTGCCGCCGCGCCCACACCCACCACGCCCGCCACGCCGGAAGCCGCGCCAGAGGTCAGCGATGCCGCGCCCGCCGCTGAGGAACCCGGCGCGCCCACCGGCTTCGACATCAACCAGATTCCGCTGACCGACAAGGACATTGGCGCGTTTCCGTTTTTTACGCCGCCGGAAGGCTATAAATATGAAAATGTGAAAACCAAGGATTTTGATCGTTACTACTTTGCTGTGCGTGAAAAAACCCTCGTTCCGATAGAGGGGAGGACGTTCAGAACCAGCGTGGAAAACAAGAAGCCGGATAGTCACGGTCATCCCGAAATCCTGCTCGTTGAGCGCAATTATGAAAATGCGATTACCACGCTGGGCGGCGTCAAGGTTTTTAATGGAAAGTTCCCTCGTGAAGCATACCAAGCCCTCAGCGACGAGGATGGACGCAGGTATGGCCCTGAGCTTAGGAACGACCCACGTCAGACTTACGTCATCCGCAAACTGGGTGTGGAAATCTGGGTAGAAATCACTTGTAATAGTGCTCAATGCAAATACGTCGTCGCCCAAAAAGGCGAAATGAAGCAAACCGTTGGGCTGGTTCCGGCCAGCGCGATGAAAACGGCGCTGGACAAGGAGGGGCATATCGCGCTGTATATCAACTTCGACGTGGACAAGGCCACCATCAAACCGGATTCGCAAGCCACGGTGGAGGAAATCGCCAAACTGCTCGAAAGCTATCCCGATCTGAACATCCGCATTGAAGGCCACACCGACAACACCGGCGAGGCCACGCACAACCAGACCCTTTCCGAAAACCGCGCCGCCGCCGTCTTCGGCTCCCTGCTCGCCAAAGGCATCCCGCAATCCCGTCTTTCCTCCCAGGGCTTCGGCGCAACCAAACCCATCGCCGAGAATCAGAGCGAAGAAGGCCGGGCGAAGAATCGGCGGGT
>JAITNI010000182.1 GCA_031290535.1 Zoogloeaceae bacterium | reverse complement strand
TTCGGCGCGCAATACGATTCGCTCTCCGACATGGTATGTTTCGGAGCCGCGCCCGCGCTGGTGATCTACGAATGGGCGCTTCAGGGCATGGGCAAGATCGGCTGGATTGCCGCCTTCATCTACTGCGCGGGCGGCGCGCTCCGGCTCGCCCGCTTCAACACCAATATCGACATTGTCGACAAGCGTTACTTTCAGGGGCTGCCCAGTCCCGCCGCCGCCGCCCTCATCGCCGGACTGGTCTGGATCATGATTGACAACGGCATCGCAGGCGCTGACGTGCGCTGGCTCGCCTGCCTGCTCACCGTCTTCGCGGGCGCGACCATGGTGAGCAATGTCCAGTTCTGGAGCGGCAAGAACATCAACCTGCGTAAAACCGTGCCATTCATCATGGTCATCGCCCTGATGCTGGCCTTCGCCCTCGGCGCGTTTTACCCTCCCGGCATTCTGTTTGGACTGTTTGTCATCTACGCGCTCTCGGGTTACGTCCTCTATGCCTGGCATTGGTGGCAAAGACACAAGGCCGTCCCCTCCGCCGCCGCGCCCACCATTCCCGCGCCGTCTCCGCCTGCCGACGACACGGAAAAGCCTGAATAGGGCATTCGGGCGGGCGATTTTGCAAGCGCCATTTTATTTCCGGGCAAACCCAACCATACTGGAACCGTCTCCCATGACTGATCGCCTTGTCATTTTCGATACCACGCTGCGCGATGGCGAGCAAAGCCCTGGCGCGTCGATGACGCGGGAAGAGAAAATCCGCGTTGCCCGCCAACTGGAAAAAATGCGCGTAGACGTCATCGAAGCGGGCTTTGCCGCCGCCTCGCCCGGCGATTTCGACGCCATCCGCGCCATTGCCGAAACCCTGAAGGACACCACAGTCTGTTCGCTGGCGCGGGCAAGCGAAAGCGACATCGAGCGCGCGGGCGAAGCCATCCGCCCCGCGCCGCGCAAGCGGGTGCATACCTTCATTGCCACCAGCCCGATTCACATGGAAAAAAAGTTGCGCCTGAGTCCCGACCAGGTGGTCGAGCAGGCGGTCAAGGCCATCGGCTGGGCGCGACGTTATACCGATGACGTGGAATTTTCCGCTGAAGACGCGGGACGTTCCGAACTGGATTTTCTCTGCCGCGTTTTCGAGGCGGTCATCAAGGCTGGCGCAAATACCATCAATGTGCCGGACACCGTGGGCTATAACCTGCCCAACCAGTTTGCGGAAACCATACGCCAATTGCTCGAACGGGTGCCCAATGCCGACAAGGTGATCTGGTCAGTGCATTGCCATAACGATCTGGGGCTGGCCGTCGCCAATTCGCTCGCCGCCGTGCAGGCCGGAGCGCGTCAGGTCGAATGCACCATCAACGGTCTGGGCGAACGGGCGGGCAATGCCTCGCTCGAAGAAATCGTCATGACCGTGCGCACGCGCGCGGATATTTTTCCGGTGGACACCCGCATCGACGCGACGCAAATCGTCCCCGCCTCCAAACTGGTCTCGCAGATTACCGGCTACCCGGTGCAACCCAACAAGGCCATTGTCGGAGCCAATGCGTTTGCCCACGAATCCGGCATTCATCAGGATGGCGTGCTCAAACACCGGGAAACCTATGAAATCATGCGCGCCGAAGATGTGGGGTGGACAAAAAATAAACTCGTCCTCGGCAAGCATTCCGGGCGCAATGCCTTCAAGAGCCGTCTGGCCGAACTGGGTATTGTGCTGGAGAGCGAAGAAACGCTGAATACCGCTTTTACCCGTTTCAAGGAACTGGCCGATAAAAAGCATGAAATTTTCGACGAGGATTTGCAGGCTCTCGTTTCCGATGAAACCATTCTGCCCGCGCAGGAATATTACAAACTCAATTATTCCCGCGTCTCCTCCGAGACCGGAGAAACCCCGCACGCGCAGGTTACGTTGAGCATGGACGGACAGGAGCGACAGGCCGAAGCCGACGGTTCCGGCCCGGTAGACGCGGCGTTCAAGGCCATCGAACAGATTGCGGACAGCGGCACGAAACTCCTGCTCTATTCAGTCAACGCCATTACCACCGGCACCGACGCCCAGGGCGAAGTGACCGTGCGTCTGGCGAGAGGCGAGCGCGTCGTAAACGGTCAGGGCGCGGACACGGATATTGTGATTGCATCCGCCAAGGCGTACCTGAACGCGCTCAACAAACTGCGCTCCAGCCAGGACAAGGTGAATCCGCAGGTGTGAGGGCAAGGCGCTCTGCCCGCGCTGGCAATCCCTGCGGGCGGCGGGACTTGCGTGGCCCGGCGACTTCGCACGTCCAGATGTTGAGGCTGTACTCCTGTTTGGCGAGAACCACCGAGCTGACCGCAGGTGCTGGTTTGGAAGGCGCAGCCATTTCGGGAAGAGGAAAAATGGGCGGTACCAGCACAGCATCCGCCGGAACGTTTTCCGCACGATCCTCCTGTTGCGCCACCGTCCCGACAAACGGGGGGCGTTCCTCGCCGCTCTCCCAGATCAGCGCCGGAGCCAGACGCAACAAAGTAAAGGAATGCGACCAGCCGTTATCGCTCGTCACGACGGCTTTCCAGATGGCCTTGCCGTCCGGGGTGGGTTGGAGCAGGCCGTGATCCTGCAAGATGTTGAAGACTGC
>JAITNI010000170.1 GCA_031290535.1 Zoogloeaceae bacterium | reverse complement strand
TCGCGTTCCAGTTTCTGCTGCTTTTCTTCCAGGGCGTCCAGCCAGGAATCCCGTTTGTCGTTACTCATGTGTATCTCCTTTGAGGTTAGTGGTGCTCGGTTTGTTGCTGCTTGGTTTGTTGCTGCTTGGTTTGTTGCTGCTTGGTTTGTTGCTGCTCGGTTTGTTGCTGCTTGATTCAGGGGTTCAGATGCGGATGCCTTCGGGCGGCACGTCGATCGGCGCGCTCCTCGCCGGGCCGGAATCCGGCGGGGCGGCGAGTTTTTCTTTCCAGTGGATCAACTGGGCGAGAAAATCGTTGACCGCCTTTTCCAGGGCGCTGTAATCCACAAAACGATCATGGCGTTTCCAGAGGATCAGGCTGTTGCCGTACTGGGCAAAGGCCGCGCCCCCGGTTTCCGCGCCCAGGCAGGAGGCGGTCAGCAGGGAACGGCAGCTTTCCGCGTCGCGCAGCGTTCCGGCGCCGCCGGCGATGCCGTACAGGAAAACGGCGTCATCTTCCCGTCCGCCGACAAAGTTCAGTTCGTGCTCCCCGTCAAAGAGCAGGGAACAGCTTCCGGAATCGTCCAGAACCAGTTCACCGAGGCCGCTGACCCGGCCAAATTCCGCAAGAACGTCTTCAAAGCGCATGGTGTTTTCTCCTGTTGTGGTTTAGGCCGGGGCGGCCATGGGCCGCGTGTAATAGCGGTTAAAAGTGGGGAAAAGATCCGGGTTCAGCTGGATGACGTCCTCTATGCCGCTCATGTAGTCTTCGGCGGGGGAACTCCAGTGGCGGGCGTAGTCCTCGGCGGCGGCATCCATAATTCTCCATTTCTGATCCGTCAACTGATCCCGCTCCAGTTCACTGTAGGTTTCACTCCTCGCCACATCCAGATGTACCAGCGTCTGGCGGTGCATGCTCAGCGGGTCGGTGAGGCGCTCGAGCAGGTCGGCCTCGCGGGCCAGCTGATCACGCAGGTTCCGGGCGGCGGACGTGGGGGTTTCGCCGTTCCGCCCTTGCAAAAAGGCGAAGCGCGCGGGATCAAAGTTTTGGGTGCGGCCTATGTCCAGAGAATCGGCGGCATTGAGCAGCATGCCTTCCAGAGTGTGGCTGCCGTGCGCCAGAATGCTGGCGCCGATTTCGTGCTGATAGGCTTCACCCAGGTTTTCCGCGCCAAAATCCGCCCGCATGGTCTGGGCCAGCAGATCCGCGCTGCGGCCTTCCCAGCGGTCTGTTCCGCTGCCCTGGCGGCCCATGTCGTGCCCGGCAATGCCGCAAAGCACGGCGTTGCGATCCACGCCGATCCCCTGCTCTTGCAGAATGTTGCACATGGTTTCGGCAAAAATCCAGGCCCGGGCGATATGCCCGCGCCCGTGCGTGGAGCGGCCGAGTTCAAAGGTCTGCTCATGCCCCAGATACACATCCAGATGGTTGACCAGAAAGTCCCTGCGTCCGGCCTCCGTTTGCGGCAGGGCCGCCGGGTTCGCCGGCGCCGGGAAGGCGGGATAGCCCGGATGCGCCCGCTCCAGATGTTCAGCCATGGCCGGAGCAAAACTCCTGACGGCTTCGCGCGTAGATTGCGGTAGCAGGGAAAGCTCGCCGAAAAACGGCTGGCTTCTCGGCGCGGGTCTCCCGGTGTCGTGGCACACATTGTCGCGCGTCAGCATCATGAGCATACTGGTGGAGGCCAGCTCGTCAAAACCGGAAACGTCTGAAAGACCATCGCCGGAAGAAGCCAGACGCTCCATCTGGCCGGCCAGGCGGAGCTGTTCCGGGCTGGTCATCAGGTCGGCCAGGCGGCTCAGCGCCTCCGTCCCCCCTTCCGTGTGGCGTAAAAGCGCCAGAGACATAAAGGAGATGCGGCTCATTTCCGTGGCTTTGTCCTCCATGCCGAACTCGTCGCCCGCCGCCACCCGCTGGTCGTAATAGGCGGACAGTTCCGGCGAGGCCGCCTGGATGACGGCGGCGAAAGAACGGAGCATGTCCTCGCCGGAAGGCGGCGGCGTCCGTCCGGCCAGATCGCCCAGAACCGCTGCCTGGCGCGTGGCGTTTTCATGGATGAGCCGCAATTCCTGCGGCGAATCCAGGGACTGAGCGCTCATGACCCAGTCGGTAAAGGCTTGTTTTTGCGCGGCATTGGCAAATTGCAGCGTATCCAGTTCACGCAGCAGCGCCCCCTTGCGCGCGAGCAGGGGCTTAAACACCTGGCCGAAGGCGACGCTCGCGAGGCCCTCTTCCGTGAGGTTTCGTCTGGTGGTGTCTGCGGGCAGTTTTTCCGGATGGGCGAGCAAATCCTCCGCCAGGGCCTGAAATTTCCCCATGGCCTTGGTCAGGGCGTTGCCCCTGATCTCCAGAGCGCCGGCCGGCAGATCCCGCAAAGAATCTTCTGTCTGCGTCAGGGATTGCAACTGGGGCAGCGGGGCGCCGGCAAGCCGGTCCACGGCGGCGGCCAGGCGATCCGCGCGCAGGTGAGCGGGATTGAAGCTGTCGGCGGCGGAAATGGCCGCATCTATGGCCGACCGATCACCCATTCTCTGTTCAAAGATAACCGGAATGCCGGTGCGCCGGGTAAATTCAGCGGCCTTGACCCGACCGTCCGCCAGGGCGGCTTGGTTGCGGAAGCCGTTCGCGTTCACGCGAATTTCCGCGATGTCCCGGCTGGGCACGACTCCGCCCTGGATTTGCGCCTCAATATAGTTGACGCCCTGCAGGCCCACGGGTTCGCCCGGCCGGGCATGCACGGCCGCCCGCGCCAGGGAATTGAAGGTTGGGGTGTCCATGCCGGGAATCAGGGCTTCCAGAGAATCATAGGTGGCCGTGCGGCTGCGGGCTGCCTCCCCATCGCCGAAAGCGCCCAGAAGCTCTCCCCGCAGATAATTGCCCGCGTCGCGCCCATAGTGAAAGCTTTGATCGGGGTCAAGGCCGGCGCTGCCGGCATGGGCCTCGCAGGCTGCGGTCAGGGAGGCATCAACTGCTTTCGGCAGAGCATTGAAAATGCTGCAGTTAACGTCCGGCGTGGCGGCGGTTTTGTCGAAAAAAGCCTCCAGGCCCAGGCGCAGGGGCGACCCCTCCCTGGCGGCGTCGTCCAGAAAGGACTGGGGCAGTTTTCCCTCGCCCAGGGCCTGCAGGCGGGCGTAAAAATTGTCGCGCCGCTCCTGAGTGACGGATGCGGGAACGGCAAAAAAGGTGTCGTCCGCGGTATAGGTGGCGCGCTGGGCCACCTCGGTCTTGAAGACGATGACCGCGTCCCCGTAAGAGCTGGCGGCGCCCCGCTCGCTGCGGTCCACGTTCAGGGCGGCGTAGGTAGGCCGCGCGTCCGGATTATCCGCGCCGACCGCCCCAAGTTCCGGAAAAAGCAGGCTTTCCACCGCGTCGCGGGGAGCGATGTAGCCTGCCCCGCCCGGGAGCGGCTTGCCGTCCCGAATGAGATGGTGATAATTTTCCACCTGGGCGTCGGGCGCGGCCATGATGGAGGAAGCGCCGAAGAGGAAATCCTGATCCAGGTTCATGGTGAGCGGCGCGGCGCGCAGGAGGTCGCCCACGGCGCGGGCGGACATGCTGGGCAGCCGGCGGGCGGCCAGGTCGCTGGCAAAGCCTTCCGTCATCTTCTCCCGCGTGGTCGCGCTCTGGGCGCCGCGCTCCACCAGAACCCGCATGTTGGCGGAACTGATGTGATCCGCGTGGCGGTCCGGGACCTCGCTAAGAACGGCCGGATCCCCCAGAGTGGCGGAAAGGGAAGGCAGGGCCTCCGAACCGGGCATCTTTTCGCCCCTGGCCACGCGGTCGCTGACTTCTTTCAGCACCAGCGCCTGCAAGTCGAACAAGTCGGAGGCAGCGCTTTTGGCGTCGCGGCTGTTGTTCGCGCGGCCTTCGTGGCCCAGCGCGGTTTGCAGGACATCCATTTCCGCGCTGGTGAAGGATTGGTACACGGCGGCCAGTTCCTCGTTGCTCAGGTTTTCCACCAGCGGGGCGTAAGCCCGCAAAACGGCTTCCCCTTTGGGCTCCCTGACCTTGCCCAGTGCATCCAGGCGCTCCAGTTGCGTGTGCACCGCCTTGAGATCACCCAGAAGCTTGCCGGCCTCCAGTTTGCCGCCGGGGCGAGTCAATTGACGCAGGGCGTCGCCCCCGCTCTGTTCCAGGCCGGCCTTGCCGCTGAGAATTCGGGTCGTTTTGGTGAAGCCGGCAAAGGGAACCGGGGCGGACTCGATCTTGTCCAGCCGGATGGGCGACCCCTGGCCCAGTTGCACCTTGTGATCGCCGAAGACGCCGACTTCCGGGCCGACTCCCCTGGACTGTAATTCCTGCTGCACCTGCGGACTGGCTTCAATGCGCGCTGCCATATTTTTTCTCCGTGCCTGTTGAAGCGTTAATATGATCCAAACCGTCGCCAAGGCGTCCGGCGCGTCCCGCGCGTGGCGCGGGCCAACCGATGCGGCCCTGTCGAAAGCTATCCTGAGAGGCGGAAACTCACCGGAAAATCACCGAAGGGTCTGGTTGGCAGTCTGGCCGTTCCGGGGAGCATTTCCTCTTGACTTATCCCTATAGCAAACTATATGCCATAAGCGCAAAAGCTGTCAAAAAAATCCCGGGGAGTGTCACGAGCTTCCAGGTTGTCCGGTTTTGTAGCACACCCGATGTCCGGTGGTCATGGATTCACCGGGGAGGTAGCCGATGAGACGGACGGAATGGCTCCCGTAGGGGCGCACTGCGTGCGCCCTC
>JAITNI010000166.1 GCA_031290535.1 Zoogloeaceae bacterium | reverse complement strand
TTGTTGTGCTCACGGGGAGAGCGTTCGATTCTTTTTGAGACATCTATAAAAAACGCCGCCGAAAAATCTCCGGCGGCGTTTTGTTTTAGGGAACCTCTGATTAATCCCGTTCGCCCTGAGAGCTTCTGTCGAAGGGCATTCCCTGTAAAATCAAGGGCTTCGACAGGGCTTCAGCCCGAACGGTTAGAAGTTGTTCAGAGTTTCCTTAGCGAACCATCCGCTTACTCGAACTCGATAATCACCTCATCCACCGCGAGGCTGTCCCCGACCTTGGCGGTGATTTTTTTCACCTTGCAGTCGTGTTCGGCGCGGAGGATATTTTCCATTTTCATGGCTTCGATGACCACCAGTTTTTCGCCCTGTTTGACTTCCATGCCGACTTCGACGGCGATTTCGCGCAGCAGGCCGGGCATGGGGGAGATCAGGAAGCGGGAGAGGTCGGGCGGCGCTTTTTCCGGCATCATCGCCAGCAGTTCGGCGGCGCGGGCGGACATCACCATCATGTCGGCGCGCGCGCCCCAGTGGAACAACTGGTAGGTCATGCGGTGGCGTTCCACTTGCAGGGTGAAGGGTTCGCCGTTGCAGGAACCGTTGAAGAGCGACTGGCCGAGCCGCCAGTTGGAGAGCACTTTATAGGTCTTGCCGTTGTATTCGACCGTATAGCCGCCTTCAATGGGACGGGCGATCACCGGATAGCGTTCGCCCTTCCTGATGACCACCCATTCGTCGCCCACCTGACGCTCGTGGCCAGGCAACTGGCCGGAGACTTTCGCGGTTCTGTCCTGAAAACAGCGATGCACGAAGGCCGCCACGGAAATCAGCAGTGCCGGGTCGTCGTGCGGCACCATCGAGGCGTCAAAGCCGTTGGGATATTCCTCGGCGATGAAACCGGTGTTGAAGTTGCCGGACTGAAAGCGCGGATGCTGCATCAGCGCCGCCTGGAAGGGGATGTTGGAGCTGATGCCGCGAATCACGAAGGAATTCAGGGCGGCGCGCATCTTGTGGATGGCGTCCGCCCGGTCTTTGCCGTGTACGATCAGTTTGGCGATCATCGAATCGTAGAACATCGAGATTTCGCCGCCCTCGAAGACGCCGGTATCGACGCGCACCTGTTCGGAGGCGGTCGGCGGCGTAAACCAGGTCAGCCGACCGGTGGAGGGCAAAAAGCCCCGGAACGGGTCTTCGGCGTTGATGCGGCATTCCATCGCCCAGCCGTTGATTTTGACATCGGCTTGCGTCAGCGTGAGTTTTTCGCCCGCCGCGACACGAATCATCTGCTCGACCAGGTCAAGCCCGGTGATGTATTCCGTCACCGGATGCTCCACCTGCAAGCGGGTGTTCATTTCGAGGAAGTAAAAACGCTTGTCCGCGCCGACCACGAATTCCACCGTCCCGGCGGATTCGTATTTCACCGCCCTGGCGAGCGCCACCGCCTGCTCGCCCATCGCCTTGCGGGTGGCCGCATCCAGAAAGGGCGACGGCGCTTCCTCAATGACTTTCTGGTGGCGACGCTGGATAGAGCATTCGCGCTCGTTCAGGTAGACGTAGTTGCCATGCGAATCGCCCAGCACCTGAATTTCGATGTGGCGCGGCTCGACCACGAATTTTTCGATGAACACGCGGTCATCGCCAAAGGAATTGCGCGCCTCATTGACGCAGGAAGCAAAACCTTCGTGCGCTTCCTTGTCGTTGTAGGCGACGCGCAGCCCCTTGCCGCCCCCGCCCGCCGAGGCTTTAATCATCACCGGGTAGCCGATTTTTTTGGCGATTTCCACGGCTTCATCGGGGCCGGAAATGGCTTCGTTGTGGCCGGGGATGGTGTTGACCCTGGCTTCTGCCGCCAGTTTTTTCGACTCGATCTTGTCGCCCATGCGGGCGATGGAATAGTGCTTGGGGCCGATGAACTTGATGCCTTCCTCTTCGATGCGACGCGAGAATTCCTCGTTCTCGGAGAGAAAGCCATAGCCCGGATGCACCGCTTCGGCCCCGGTTTCCTTGCAGGCGGCGATGATCTTGTCCATCACCAGATAGGATTCCTTGGAGGCCGCCGGGCCGATGTACACCGCCTCATCGGCCAGCTTGACGTGCAGGGCGTCCTTGTCCGCCTCGGAATACACGGCGACGGTCTGGATGCCCATCTTGCGGGCGGTCTTGATGACGCGGCAGGCAATTTCGCCGCGATTGGCAATCAGGATTTTCTTGAACATGAATGAATTCCTCTCGGGCGTCAAAGCGGAATGTTGCCGTGCTTGCGCCACGGATTTTCCAGTTTTTTGTCCTTCAACATCGCCAGCGAGCGGCAAATGCGCTTGCGCGTCGCGTGCGGCATAATGACGTCATCGACAAAACCCCGGCTGGCGGCCACAAAGGGATTGGCGAATTTGTCCTTGTATTCGGCCTCGCGGGCGGCGAGTTTTTCCGGGTTGTTCTTTTCTTCCCGGAAGATGATTTCCACCGCGCCCTTGGCGCCCATCACCGCGATTTCGGCGGACGGCCAGGCCAGATTCACATCGCCGCGCAGATGCTTGGACGACATCACGTCATACGCGCCGCCATACGCCTTGCGGGTGATGATGGTGATCTTCGGCACGGTGCATTCGGCATAGGCGTACAGGAGCTTCGCGCCATGCTTGATGATGCCGTTATACTCCTGCGCCGTGCCGGGCAAAAAGCCGGGCACATCGACAAAGGTGATGATGGGAATGTTGAAAGCATCGCAAAAACGCACAAAGCGCGCCGCCTTGATCGAGGACTTGATGTCCAGACACCCGGCCAGCACCATCGGCTGATTGGCGACAATGCCGACCGTGGAACCGCTCATGCGGCCAAAGCCGGTGATGATGTTGCGGGCGTAGTCGGTCTGCGTCTCGAAGAAATCGGAATCATCGACAATCTTGATGATGAGTTCCTTCATGTTGTAGGGCTTGTTGGTGTTATCCGGCACCAGGGTGTCGAGCGAATAGTCCAGACGCCCGGCAGGGTCGTTGGTGCGCTGCATGGGCGGCTGCTCGCGGTTGTTGGAGGGCAGATAGTTCATCAGCCGCCGCAGATAGGTAAGCGCCTCCACGTCGTTTTCAAAGGCCAGATCGGCGACGCCGGACTTGCTGCTGTGCGTCACCGCGCCGCCCAGTTCCTCGGCGCTGACTTCCTCGTGGGTGACGGTCTTCACCACATCGGGGCCGGTCACGAACATGTAGGAGGAATCCTTGACCATGAAAATGAAGTCGGTCATGGCAGGCGAATACACCGCGCCGCCCGCGCACGGCCCCATAATCATGGAAATCTGCGGAATGACGCCGGAAGCCAGCACATTGCGCTGGAAGATGTCGGCATAACCCGCCAGCGACGCGACGCCTTCCTGAATCCGCGCTCCGCCCGAATCGTTGAGACCGATCACCGGCGCGCCGACCTTCATGGCGTGATCCATGATCTTGCAGATTTTTTCGGCATAGGCTTCGGAAAGCGCGCCGCCGAACACGGTAAAGTCCTGCGAGAAAACGAACACCAGACGGCCATTAATCATCCCGTAGCCGGTGACGACGCCATCGCCGGGGATTTTTTCCGCTTCGTCCATGCCAAAATCGACGCAGCGGTGTTCCTTCAGGGTGTCCCACTCTTCAAACGTATCGGGGTCGAGCAGGAGTTCGATTCGTTCGCGGGCGGTGAGCTTGCCCTTTTTGTGTTGGTTGTCGATGCGCTTCTGACCGCCGCCTTTCGCCGCCGCCTCGCGCTTTTCCGCCAACCGCTGGATGATGTCATGCATCAGGAATCTCCTTTGAGTAAAGATCAGGATTTTGAAATTCAACAACATGTGCAGCCTCAATCAGCCCGAAGGCTGCGGCTGCCGGGGTCATACTTCCTGACGCCACCTTCTGGGTGACTCCGGGCAGGGCATCTTTCACAGCGGGGTGTCGCTGGAAACATTGGTTCAGACGGGCGTGTATCAGTTGCCACATCCAGTTGACCGCCTGACGGCGGCGTTTTTCCTCGAATTCCCCGGTAGGGGTCAAGGTATCCTTGTAACGCTGTACGGTGGCCCAGAATTCCGCCAGTCCCTCTTTTTTCAGGGCGCTCAACGTCACCACCGGGGGCGACCAGTTGGGAGAAGCCGGGCGCAGCAGGTGCAGCGCCTGATTCCATTGTCCGCGCGCCACCTGGGCGGCGCGCGGGTCGATGTCCGCCTTGTTGATGGCGACCATATCGGCAATCTCGACAATGCCTTTTTTCAGGGCTTGCAGGTCGTCGCCGGCGTTGGGCAGTTGCAGGAGCACAAACATATCCACCATGCCCGCCACGGTGGTCTCGCTTTGCCCGACGCCGACCGTCTCGACAATCACCACGTCAAACCCCGCCGCCTCACAGAGCAGCATGGCCTCGCGGGTTTTTTCAGCGACGCCGCCCAGACTGCCCGCCGAGGGCGAGGGGCGGATAAAGGCTTCCTCGCGCTGGCAAAGCGTCTCCATGCGCGTCTTGTCGCCCAGAATCGAGCCGCCCGACATGGAGGACGAGGGATCCACCGCCAGCACCGCGAGTTTATAGCCCTGATCGATGACGGTATGCCCCAGGGCTTCGATAAACGTCGACTTGCCCGCCCCCGGCACGCCAGAAATTCCCAGCCGCATGGAGCGGCCTGTATGCGGCAAAAGGCGATCCAGCAGTTGCCGCGCCCGTTCCTGATGATCGGGGCGGGTTGACTCCATCAAGGTAATGGCCTTCGCCAGCGCCCGCCGCCCACCCGCCAGCACGCCTGCCGCCAGGTCGTTATCCTGACAACCGGCGTGATGATTCTGGCGGACGGCGTCCAAACAGGCAGGGGAAACTGCGGTGTCCAAAGGGGGCATCGATTTTGCGCTTTGTCTGTTCATGTAACCGTCTGCCAATCGCAAACAGTCGAATCCGCGATGATACTTTGTCCCCGGCGTCAGGCGCAAGCCTTGAATCCCCTGACGCCCGGTTTATTGTGCTTCAGCCTCCGGCCAGCCAGCGGTTGAAGCGGTGGCGGGCGGCGTTGGCGAGTTCTCCGGCGCACAGACCCACGGGGCCGATTCCGGCTGCCGCCAGATCATCGGCGGCCTGTCCGTGCAGGTGGCAGGCTGCCAGCAGGGCTTCGCCGGGGGGCCAGCCCTGAGCGAGCAGCGCCGCGACCATGCCGGTCAACACATCACCGGAACCGGCGCTCGCCAGACCGGGATTGCCGGTGGCGTTGATCCACCACTGGCCTTTCGGGGTGGCGATGACGCTGCCGCAGCCTTTCAGAACCACCCAGGCCCGGTAGCGTCTGGCCAGTTCGGTGGCCATCGGGATGCGGTTTTGCTGGATGTCCCCGATTTGAGCATCCAGAAGGCGGGCGGCTTCGGCGGGGTGCGGGGTCAGGAGCGTGGGCGCGTGACGCGCTTGCAGCGTCTGCTGCATGTGCTCCTCAAAGGCCAGAATGTTCAGGGCGTCCGCGTCCAGAACGAGGGCGGCGCTGGTGGTCAGCGCGCGTTCCAGAATTTCCGTGGCGTACAGGCTGCGTCCCAGTCCGGGGCCGCAGGCCAGCACGTTCAGCCCCGCCTCAAAAACGCCTTCGGGTTTTCTGAGCATCAGTTCCGGGTATTCCAGATCCACACCCGGCGCTTTGGCGTCCAGAAGGCCGAGGTAGACACGTCCTGCGCCCAGTTTGAGGGCGGCGCGGCTGGCCAGCAGGGGCGCGCCGAGCATGGAGTGCGCGCCGCCAATCATGCCGACCGTGCCGTA
>JAITNI010000077.1 GCA_031290535.1 Zoogloeaceae bacterium | reverse complement strand
CCCTGCTGGCCGGGGATGCCGTGCTGGAACCCCTGCTCAACGACAGCGTGCCCATCGATCGGGATTTTATGGGCAAAGTCGACTCGTACGCCCAGGCCCTCAATTCCTCGGCGCACAGTTTCGAGGGCGAGTTCGGCGCGGACGACATCAACGCGGTGCAGCGCGACGCCATGGTTTTGCTCATGGCCAGGCGCGGAGTGGATAAAACGCATCACGCGGACATGCTGAACCGGGCCGTGGCCCGCTTTGGCCCTTTGTCCAGTGACCTGGCCTCGCTCAACCTGGCGGTGCAGAAAGGCCAGGGCGGGACCGCCGGTATGGGCTTTCTGCCGGCCGGCATGACCGCCTTGCGGGCCTTGGAAGGCCCGGTCAAGCTGCTCATGAATATGTTGCCGCGCGCGCAATTGTCCCAGATGGGCGCGGCTTCGCGTCAGGAGCCGGCCCCTGGCGACGAAAAAGCTCTGCGCCGCGACAATGAACTGCGGGCGCAATTCATGGAAAAACGTTTTGAGGGAAACTCGCCCATTCCGGCGCTCTCGGACAATGTGCGCGCCTTTGCCGAATCTCACGGCCTCAGTCTCCCCCCAGCCGATGAGACGGCGCGGCAAGCCGCCGGCGCCAGGAGCGCCGGCGCCCTGCATGATGCCAACCTGAAGGTTGCCTCGATGTTCGAGAATGGGCCGGAATTTCAGGCCTTGATTCCCGGCTCGGGCACAGCGCGCGAGAAGATCACGCCCGCCTTCCGGGAACTGTTCCGGCAGGCCGCCCTGCGCGCGGATCTTTCCGGTCTGGACGTGGAGCAGCTTAACCCACAGTCTTTTTTTGCGCCTTTATCCGGGGCCGCCCACACGTTGGCCACGACCGCCGCCGCCGAGGGCCGCACGGTGGATCGCGCGGCCATGCTGGACACCGTCCTCTCGTCTTTTACCGAGAACCTCGCGGCACTGAAAGGCTTTCTGGACTCCATCGACGCCCTGCCGGAGAGGCGGAGCAGCGATCCGATTGCGCCGGGCCAGTTTACGGCAAGGGAAAAAACCATTCTGAAGGAAGTGGCCCAACGCCACGATCTGCGCGACCTGAACGCCTTGACCGTCCTGATGAACCGGGTTGTGGACAGTAGTTCAGTCGGCTGTATGCGGAATCTGGCTGCCCCGAATGCCACGCCCCGCCAGTTGGCGGAAAACATCAAGAGTTTGGTCTCACACTATCTGGACGCTGATAAGGCCATCGGCAAAAACAAACCCAAAGGGTATGAAGACGCCTTGCGGGTCATGATCGACATGACCCTGCGTCTGGGCGGCATAAGCCGCGAACAGGCCGCGGTCATCAGTGAAAATCTTAACTCCGCCGCGGCGCAGACTGTAGCCGGCGCCTTTAACCTGGTGTTCTCCGAATTTCCTGTGCCCCCGAATCGGCAACCGCCGCTTCTCGCCATGTCGGCCATGATGAATGCCGTCCGGATGGAGGCCGATGCGCAGAGCCAGGTAGACCCCATGTTTTTCTCCGACACGCTTAACCATGTGCGGGAAGTGCCGGGTGGCCACAACGGCTGCATGAACGTGCTGGCGGACATGGCCGGATCGGCCATCAGCGCAAGCGTCAGGGCACTGTCTTCCCACACGCCGCCTTACAGCCTGGAGGAGCGGAACATCCTCCTGCCCATTGCCGAAAAAATAAGTCAAAGCGGCGGCAACGCCCCGCTGGCCGGCACGCTGGATTTGTGGGTCAACGCGGCTGGCCGGGATCTTTTGGCCGCGCAACGGGCTAATAACGGCAAACCCTTGACTAACGCTCAAATCTGGCAAAGCATCACGGGCTTTCCCATGCCCCGGGGCGTTTCCGGCGCCAACTTCGGCGCCCGGATGGTGGCGGAGGTCAGCGCGCGCTACCGGCAAGCCATCCTGGCGGCGGTGCCGGACACGCCGGAGCATGAAATAGAGAGTAACCTCACCACCGGGGTCTTTTTGCAGATCAGCCCGAAACGGCTGCTGGAGCTTGCCCGCCCAGGCGCCGCTCTGACCCTGGCAGAGCTGAGCGGCGATACGCATATGAGTTCTCTGGTCGACTATGGCCCTGATACCGCTTACGGGCTTTGCACGGATTTTCGCCGGCGCGACCCCGGCACCGTCATGACGTTTGAAAATGCTGCGGGCGACGGTTTCGTCATCCAGCCCTTCCATATCCCCGACAATGAGAATAACCCGGAGCATCCGGTCTTTCAGCGCATCATCAATACCGTGCGCGACATGTCCGTCTCCGAGGCCCAGACCGCCCGCATCCTGCAGGCGTTTTCCCAAGCCGGGGTGATTGACGCCCACGCATTTTCCGCCGCTTTCCCCGGTGTGCCTTTCAGCGAGCACGGCAATTTTTCGGTCACGGCCAAGCAGCGGGAGGACGGCGCGGTGGTGGTGGACATTGCTTCAGACCCCGCTTTGCCCTTGACTTTCAAAAAACAATATATCATCGCTACAGACGGTTCACACGAGTGCACCGCATTTGAAATGCGCCGCGCATAACAAGGAGGAAGTATGAGCGCTCAAGCTTTTGTGGAAGCCCTGGGCCAGACCCTGGGCCTGGATTTGGCTCTTTCGCCGGCCGGCGATCTGGCCTTTGCCCTGGATGGCCGTGGGTTTTTGCTGCAATGGCGCGAAACCTCGCACTCTTTTGTCGTCTATGCCGAAATCGGCCATCTGGCCGGTTGGCGCGACGGCGAAGTCTGCCGCCGGCTTCTTTCCGCCAACTTCCTGCTGGCGGAAACCCAGGGCGCGGCCCTGAGTTACGACGGCATCAACAACGTCGTCGGCCTCAAC
>JAITNI010000119.1 GCA_031290535.1 Zoogloeaceae bacterium | reverse complement strand
AGTACAAGCAAATATTGGGTAGCAAGGTGTCTGCTGTAAGGTCGGCAATTCTTGTTTTTTCTGTGGCGGCGGGAATCAGGGTGCCTATCTTGTCATTGATTTTTTTGCCCGTGGGCGAGTCTTTGAAAAGCGTTGCCCGGTCTGCTGCTGAGGAATTAGCAAGCTGCTGAAAGCGGTTGGTTAACGTTTTCCTGTTTGCCGAAATAACCCATGTACGGCCACATTTCACCCCGGATTGCTGCCAGGGCATCAAATCCGTCAACAACGGCCAGTCAAAATAATCGCCTTTTCCGGCAGGGCGAAAGGGGGCGTTCCATTCGCTTATGGAGTGCGGGAGCTTGCTCCCGCTTTTGGAAAGCGGCGGCAAGCCGCCGCACTCCATAAAATTCAGATCGGCGAGAGAGTGCAGGCGCTCCAGCTTCGCCAGCTTTTCCGCCCGCGAACCCTCCATCCGCGTGTAATGCACTTTCGCGGGGGTCTCCGGTTGCGACTTGCCATAGCGCACGGCAAGGGTAATGGCGACCGGGGTCTGGATGGCAAAGACATTATCATCCTGCCGCGTGCCGCGCCCTTCGCCGCCGAGATCAATCACCCAGATTTCATCGCAGACCCGGCGCATGTGCTGGCGCATTCCCAAAAAAGCGTCGCCCTCCATAAAGGAACTGGCGGTAATGAAACTCACCACGCCGGGGCGGTCAATGGCAAGGTCGTGTTCAAAGGTTTTCCAGAGCGCAAAGCGCCAAAAATAAACATACAGGTTATAAAGATTCTTGAGGCTGCCCCCCTTGCCCGCTTGTTTAACCGGGTCGATAAAGTCCGCCATAATGGCGTTTCGTCCATCTTTCGCTTCGCCCCAGCGCACCCAGCCGCCGGTGAGCGCGAGCGTTTCCTTGCTGACCGCCGCGTGGCGGTCATAGGGCGGATTGCCGATGCAGACCAGCACCGGCACGGTCTCTTTCACCCGCCTGGCGCGTTTGTGTTCCACCCCGATCGGCTGATAAAACAAGGGGAGTTCCGGGATATTTTCGTGCGGCGATTCCAGCGTATTGTTGAGCATGATCTGCACGCCATCTTCAGGCAATTCACCGCCATATTGCTGCACCATGCGCGTCAGGCGCAGCGAGGCAACAGCATAGGGTCCGACCATGATTTCAAAGCCATAAAGATTACTCCCCAATAAAGAAGAGCGGGCGGGTAATGCGCCGTCGCCTTCTTTTTGGCGCACGGTTTCCATTGCGTGTTCGATAATGCCCAAAAGATACGTGCCAGTCCCCACCGCCGGGTCAAGCACATTCACGCCACCCGCCGCAAACCCCAGTGACTTGCCCAATCTGGTTTTCAGGATGTCATCTACCAGACAAACCTGCGCCTTGACCACCTCAACCGGGGTGTAATACGCCCCCGCGTCGCGGCGCAGTTTGGGGTCGTATTCGGCCAAAAAGTCTTCGTAGAAATTCAGCCAGGGGTCGCGCCGCCCGCCGCTCATCGTGCCGGAGGGCACCCGGCTGATGACGCGCATCAGCACCTCCAGCGAAGCGCCCAAATGCGCGTTGACCAAAGGGTCGGTCAGCACTTGCAAAGCGCGGGAAAGCAGGCTGCTGGCGTGGGTCAGCGAGGCGATGGCCTTGTCCAGAAACAGGGTGTCGCTGCCATTGGAACGCGCCAATAACAGGGAAAAGGTGACGGTTTGGGCGTAGGCATCGGCAAAATGGGCATCGTCCGCGCCGGGGAACAGGTAGCGCCGCCAGTCGTTGGCGGTGGAACGCACGGCGGGAATGTCCTTTTTGAGCGCATCCAGCACATCGTCACGCAGATTGCGACAGAGCGGCGCGAGGTATTCGACCAGTTGCCGGGCATTGCCGGGAACGATGGGTTCCCAATTGAGGAAGTCGGTGAGCAGCACGCCAAACTGGCGGAGGCTTTCCGCCTCCACCGCCGCCGCGCCCACGGCGCACGGATTTTGCGGCAACGAGAAACTGCGAACCAGTTTGCCAAGGCGATACAGGGCAAAGGCCTGCCCGTCGCTATAGAGGATGTTGGGCAGGTTTTTGAAGCGTTCCCACTGCGCCCTGTCATGCCCCTTGAGTTTCGCGGTATCCGCCCCCTTGCCCGGCGCCTTGAGTTCGACATGTCCGCACAGGAGCGTATTCAGGGCAACGCCATAATCAGGCCGCCCGATGTTCGTCAGCAGGGTCTCGCCAATCGGCAGCACATTCGCAAAACCCAACTCCCGCCCTGCGGCGGCCAGCAATTGCTCAAACGGGGCGCGGAGCTGCTCTTCCGGTTCTCCCGTCACATGCGAGGAGAATTTTTCATGCAGGGTCTGGGCGAACTGGTGCAGAGCGGAGGTCATACCAGTGTCTTTCTAAAACAAAAAGAGGGAATCACAAACCCTTCCCGAAAATAAAAGCGGTGTGCCTGCGTCCTCTGCGTGCCGGAATCGAGCGCCAGCACGGCGCAGGAATGCTGGCGGGCGGCAGCTTCCAGCCAGCCGATCAACGCCTTGCCAACGCCCTGCGAGCGGCAGGCGGCGTCCGTTACCAGATCATCCACATACAGGCGGCGGCCTTCGTAAGTATTTTCAAGAATGCGCCACAGGGCGAGTCCCTTGACGGTTTCGCCGTCGACGGCCAGCGTCAGGCGGCCACCACTGGCAAAGACTGCCGCGAGGCGGGCGTGGTAGGCGTCCGCCTCCGACGGCAATTTTTCCCGCAGTTGCCGATGCACCGGCAGGAGACGCGGCAGCCATTCCGGGGCGATGAGCTTGCCTGCCTCGTCTGTCAGGGGAAGGAGGGTGAGGGGCATGTGGTCAAAACCGGTAATTTTTTCCCTGACAAGGGGGCCTCTTCCCTCCCTGACAAGGGAGGGGCCGGGGGTGGGTTTGCGGCGGTTCAGACTGTATAGACCTCCCCCTGAATCCCCCCTTTGTCAGGGGGACTTGGAGGGGATTCATCCCTGCTGCACGCCCTGTTTGCCCGTGCTGTGCCGCTTGCGATAGCCGCTCAAAAAGCGGTCGATGCGGCCAATGGCGTCGATCAGGTCGTCCTCGTGCGGCAGGAAGGCAATCCGAAAATGGTCGGGCGCGGGCCAGTTGAAGCCCGTACCCTGCACGAGCAGGACTTTTTCGGCCAGCAGGAGTTCCTGAATGAAGCTCTGGTCATCCTGTATGGGATACATTTTCGGGTCAAGGCGGGGGAACATGTACATGGCGGCGGCGGGCCTGACGCAACTGACGCCGGGAATGGCAACCATCAGATCGTAGGCCAGATCCCGCTGGCGACGCATCCGCCCGCCCGGCGCGACCAGCTCGTCGATGCTCTGATAGCCGCCCAGCGCCGTCTGGATGGCGTACTGGCCGGGGACGTTGGAACACAGCCGCATGGAGGCCAGCATGTTCAGCCCCTCGATGTAATCCCGCGCCTCGCTCTTGTCGCCGCACACCACCACCCAGCCCGCCCGGTAGCCGCAACAGCGGTAATTCTTGGACAGGCCGTTGAACACCAGCGTCAGCACATCTTCGGAGAGCGCCGCCAGCGAGGTGTGGGTGTGTCCATCGTAAAGCACTTTGTCATAGACTTCGTCAGCGCAGAGCACCAGATTGTGAGCGCGGGCGATCTTGATGAGTTCTTTCAGGAGGCTTTCGGGATACAGCGCCCCGGTCGGGTTGTTGGGGTTGATGACCACCAGGGCGCGGGTGTTGGGCGTGATTTTTTTCTTGATGTCTTCCAGATCAGGAAGCCAGCCGTTTTTCTCGTCGCACAGGTAATGCACGGGCGCGCCGCCGGAAAGCGATACCGCCGCCGTCCACAGGGGATAATCCGGCGCGGGCACCAGCACCTCGTCGCCCGAATTGAGGAGGGCGTTCATGGTCATGACAATCAGTTCAGAGACGCCGTTGCCGATATAGATGTCCTCAATATCGACGCCCTTGATATTTTTCTGCTGCGTGTAGTGCATGATGGCCTTGCGGGCCGAAAAAATGCCTTTGGAATCGGAATAGCCTGCCGAGTTGGGCAGGTTCAGAATCATGTCGCGCTGGATTTCTTCCGGCGCGTCAAAGCCGAAGGGGGCGAGGTTGCCGATGTTGAGCTTGAGGAGTTTGTGCCCCTCCTCCTCCATCTGCCGGGACAAATCCAGCACGGGGCCGCGAATGTCGTAGCAGACATCAGCCAGTTTGTTCGATTTCAGAATGGGTTTCATGGCAGGGTTCCTGAACGGTCTTTCCCGGCAAAAACCGGGAACAAGGGCGAAAAAAGATATAATGCTACTTTAAGCCACGCAGCGCTGCAATTTTCAATGTATTTTTATTTTCTTTTGGCGCACGCCCTGCGGCGCAAATCGTGAAAATCGCGCTACAAACCATGAAACTGTACGCCGATACCTCCCCAGGACTCAATATTTTTACCCGCTACGGCGAGGGCTATGTCGTCGTGAATCAGGCGCGTTTTGAGCTGCCGCTGCTGGCGCTGCCCGACCGGGTGGAAACTGATTGGACGCCGCATCCCATCGACGCCCTCACCTCACAGGATTTGCGCCATCTGGCGGCCTGCGGCGCGGCCATCGTGCTGTTGGGCACCGGAGCCAGACAACGCTTTTTGCCGCCCGCGCTCCTTGTGCCCCTGATGGAAGCGGGCATTGGTTTTGAAGCCATGACCACCGCCGCCGCCTGCCGCACCTATAATATATTGGCGAGCGAAGGCCGCCCGGTCGCCGCCGCCCTGTTTTCCGAACCCTCATGAACCCCAAAATCGCCCTGCGGATTCACGTTAGCAGCCAGTCTGGCGCACGGCTTCTGCCGCCGCTGCTGGAACGACTGGCCCAGTATCAGGCCAACGCCACTTTTTTATTGTCGCTCGGGCCGGATGACGCGCCTTTTTTCTCCCGTCTGCTGGTCAGCGGCGAAGTGGGGAAGAAGGCGGAAGCCGCGTTGCGCGCCATTGAAGACCAGGGGTTTGAGGCGGGGCTTTCCGCCTGGGACGCCGCAGGCTGGAAAAAACGCGCCGCCCGCGCCGACAGCGCCGATAACCCCTGGATTGCCGCCGATCTGGACAAAGGCATGGCCGCCTTCCTGCGTCTGTTCAACCATCCGCCGCAAATCTTCGGCGCGCCGGACTGGCAGGCGCATCGCCACGAACTGCGCCTGTTGCAGCGCTTTGGTTTTCAGGCGGCCTCGGATTGCCGGGGCAGTCATCCCTTTGTGCCCATCTGGCAAGGCGAGCCGCTGCCCTGCCCACAATTGCCCACCACCCTGCCGACCTTCTCCGAACTGCGCCAAAAGGGCGAATCCGGCGAGATGGTCGTGGAGTCGCTCCTGACCCAGACCCAAACCCCGCTGGTCGTCTGGCATGTGTTCAGCTTTGCCGCTGAAGAGGCGGGA
>JAITNI010000068.1 GCA_031290535.1 Zoogloeaceae bacterium | reverse complement strand
CCACCGGGGGGGGGGCGGGGGGGGGTTACGCGGCGATTCAGACGGCACAGACCCCAAACCCCCCTAAATCCCCCCTTGTCAGGGGGGACTTTTGTCCGTCCATCTATGAAAGCGATGGCTCCAGAATTTCCGCAAAAAACATCAATGCCTATCTGGTGGATGCGCCGGATGTTTTTGTAGAAAGCAGAAAAATGTCCCTGTGCGCCGCGCCGGAAATGATGACTGGCAATCGCCCCGCGGATGGCGGGCATCTGATTGTTGAAGATGCGGATTTGGCGGACTTTATCCGCGTCGATACGCTGGCGGAAAAATATATTCGTCGCTTTGTGGGTTCGGAAGAATTCATCAATAATAAAAAACGCTGGTGTTTATGGCTGGCGGGCGTTCAGCCAGACGAATTACGGCGAATGCCGGAAGTGATGCAAAGAATCGCTGCCTGCAAAAAAGACCGGGAAAACAGCCCGGACGCCGGTCGGCGCAAACAGGCGGAAACCCCCGCGCTGTTTCGGGAGCAAATCGCCCCGGATTCGGCGTTTGTTGTCGTTCCGCAAGTTTCTTCCGAGCGTCGCCAATATATTCCCATTGGTTTTTTGCCTGCCCGCGCCATCGCCAGCAATCTTTTATGCATTATCCCCAAGGCCGGGTTATACCACTTCGGCATCCTCACCTCTGGCGTGCATATGGCCTGGACAAAGGTAGTTTGCGGGCGGCTCAAAAGCGATTACCGCTATTCAAAAGACATCGTCTACAACAATTTCCCCTGGCCGGAAGCGACAGACGCGCAAAAAACCGCGATTGAAAGCGCAGCGCAAGCCGTGCTGGCGGCGCGGGCATTGTTTCCCGACAGCAGCCTCGCCGATCTCTACGACCCGCTCACCATGCCGCCAGAATTGCTAAAAACGCACAAAACGCTGGATAAAACCGTAATGCAGGCTTATGGTTTTTCGCCTCAGGCCAGCGAGGCGGAAATGGTCGCGGCGCTGATGGAACGCTATCAGGCGCTGATCGGGAGGTTGGGCAGTTAAACTTGCGGCTACGGCAGGTAGAAAACTGAACCGCCCAACCCCCCTGAATCCGTGTGAGAGGCAGGGGGGATTACATCTATTCTGGGCGCACGGGGGGTGTCCCTACAAGTACGCCCCCCGTTTCTATTGCGAAATGAAATTACTCGTGCCGCAGCGCCTCGATTGGATCCAGGCTGGCGGCGCGGCGGGCGGGCATGTAGCCGAAGACGACGCCGATGCCCGCCGAGAAGGCAAAGGAGAGCAGGTTGATGCTGGGGTCGAAGAGGAAGGGCATTTGCATCAGGTGGGAAAGCAGCAGGCAGGAGAACAGCGCCAGCACGATGCCGATCAGGCCACCGAAGGCGGAAAGCGCCACGGCTTCGGTCAGGAATTGCAGCAGCACTTCATGTTCCAGCGCGCCAATCGCCAGCCGAATGCCGATTTCCCTTGTGCGTTCCGTCACCGACACCAGCATGATGTTCATAATGCCAATGCCGCCCACCAACAGGCTCACCGCCGCCACCGCGCCCAGCAGCGAGGTCATGGTGCCGACCGTGCCGGAGAGGGTTTGCGCGATCTGCTTGGTGTCGAGAATGTTGAAATCGTCCTCGTCATTGTCCGCGAGTTTGCGGCGTTCACGCATCAGGCTCCTGATTTGCAGCATCACCCGATCCGTATCAACGCCGTCCTTCATCGACATCATGATGCTGGAGACAAACTGGTTGCCGGTCAGGCGGCGTTGCGCGGTGCGGATGGGGATGATGACGGTATCGTCCTGATCCTGCC
The DNA here is from genome assembly GCA_031290535.1 of Zoogloeaceae bacterium. GTDB lineage: Bacteria > Pseudomonadota > Gammaproteobacteria > Burkholderiales > Rhodocyclaceae > Azovibrio. Next base: position 8,344 of record JAITNI010000068.1, on the reverse strand, counting down.
CCATTGCGCCCTGCCCCTTGCTGGCCAGCAGGCCGATGATTTCGCAGGTCATTTTCTTGACCCGCAACTCCATGCCGAGCGGATTTTGCGTGCCGAAGAGTTTTTCACGCACGGTGCTGCCGATGATGCACACGGCTTTGCCCAGTTTTTCGTCCTCGTCCGTGAATTGACGGCCTGCCGCCAATGTCCAGTTGCCGGCGATCAGATAGGCGTTGGTGCTGCCGTTGATCGCGGAGGACCAGTTTGTGCCGCCCGCCACCAGCGTCGCGCCGTTGTTGACCACCGGAGCCACGGCCTTGAGCGAAGACACCTGTGCCTCGATGGCTTCGGCGTCGGCGATGCGAAAACGGGCGCCGCCACTCATCCCCGGCCCCATGCGCTGACCCGTCCGCATGATGAGCAGGTTGCTGCCGAGGCTGGAAATCTGTTCGGAAATCAGGCGGGTGGCGCCATTGCCGAGCGTAATCATGGTAATCACCGCCGCCACGCCGATGACAATGCCCAGCGTGGTGAGGAAGGAGCGCATCAGATTGCGGCGGATTTCGCGCAGGGCGAGTAAAAGCGCGTTCAGGAACATGCCTTGCCCTCCTGTGCGTCGTCGCTATGCACCAGCCCATCGACAAAATGCACCACGCGGCGGGCGTAGTGCGCCATGTCCGGTTCGTGCGTCACCATCAGCACGGTAATCTGGCGTTCGCGGTTCAGACGCGCCAGCAGTTCCATGATTTCGTGACTGCGCTTGCTGTCCAGATTGCCGGTCGGCTCGTCGGCCAGCAGTACCAGCGGATGCGTGACGAGGGCGCGGGCGATGGCGACCCGTTGTTGTTGTCCGCCGGACAATTCCGCCGGAGTGTGGTGTTCCCAGCCGTCCAGCCCCACCAGCGCCAGCGACTCGCGGGCGGCCTTGTGGCGTTTTTCGGGCGGCTCGCCCCGATAGAGGAGCGGCAGTTCCACATTTTCCTGCGCCGAAGTCCGCGCCAGCAGGTTGAAGCCCTGAAACACAAACCCCAAAAAATTGCGCCGCAACAGGGCGCGCTGGTTGCGATCCATATTTTCCACATGCACGCCCTGAAACAGATACGCGCCGGAGCTTGGCGAATCCAGACAGCCAAGGATATTCATCGCCGTCGATTTGCCGGAGCCGGACGGCCCCATCACCGCCACGAATTCGCCGCCGTACACCTCCAGATCAATGCCGCGCAGCGCCTGAAACTCGGCCTGCCCCTGACCGTAGCTCTTGGCGATGCCCCGGAAGGCAATCAGCGGCGCGGAGGCATCGCCGCTTTCCGGGTGGATTGCAGTGACCGAAGTGCTCATGGACGGGCTTCCTGATAATCGGTGATGACGGCCATGCCCGGCTTCAGTTCGCCGCCCAGCACTTCCGTGAAGCGGCCATTGTTCACGCCGGTCTGGATGGAAAGCGCTTTGGGGCTGCCATTTTCCAGAATCCAGACGCGCGCCTCGCCACCGCCATTCCCATTGCCGGACGCCCGTTGACCATTATTTTGACCCTGACCGCCGCGTCCGCCACCCGGCATCCGGGGCGTGGGCAGCAGGCGGGAAAGGAAGCTCTGTTCCGGGCGCTTGCCCGCGCCGTTGCCGTTTGAGGGACTGAAGCGCAGGGCGGCGTTGGGCACCAGCAACACATCCTTGCGTTCCGCCGTGATGATTTCGGCGGATGCCGTCATGCCGGGGCGCAACGCCAGATCGTCATTGTTGACGGAGAGCACGGTGGTATAGGTGACGACGTTATCGGTGAGGGTCGACCCCAAATCCACCCGCTCGACGCTGGCCGGAAATTTGCGGTTGTTCCAGGCGGCCACCGTAAAGGCCGACTTTTGCCCGGTGCTGACGTGGGCGACATCGGCCTCGTCGACATTCACATGCAATTCCATTTGCGTCAAATCTTCGGCGATGCTGAAGAGCACCGGCGTCGTCATGCTGGCGGCAACGGTTTGACCCGGCTCGACCTTTCGCACCAGCACCACGCCATCAACCGGGGAGGTGATGGTGGCCTTGCGGATATTGGTCTGGTCGGTTTTCAGGGTGGCGTTGGCCTGGGCGACATCGGCCTGGGCGCTCTTCAGATTGGCTTCGTCCCGTTTGACGGAGGCTTCGGCGCTGTCCAGTTCGGTTTTGGCGGGCACCTTGCCGCCGGAGAGTTCCGCCACCTGACGCATCCGGGCGAGGTTGGCGCGGTCTTCCATCAGGGTGGCTTCCATCTGGGCGACGCGGGCTTCAGCGGCAGTGACGCTGGCCTGCGATTTGAGCACACTGTCACGCAGCTTGGAAGTATCCAGTTGCGCCAGCAACTGACCCTTGCTGACCTGATCGTTTTCGCGCACCAGCACCGATTCCAGCGTGCCGGAGACTTCGGTGCCGACATCCACGGCGCGGGTAGGTTTTAACGTGCCGCTGGCGGAAACACTGACGGTGATCGCGCCCGGATTGACTTCCTCGGTGGTGTACTGAAGCGCTTTGCCGGAATTGCCCGCGCCGCGCAGCCAGAAGACCAGCGCGACAATCACCAGCACAATGATAATCAGCCACCAGCGCGAAAAACGCTTGGAGCCAAGGGATTTTTTGCCCGCCTGCTGCGCATGGGCGAGCAGGTTTTGCAGGGGCGTCGGGGTTTGTTCAGGGGTATTCATGAGAAGGATTCACTGGCAAGTTTATTGGGGAAGGGGGGATTGCGGGGCATCGGCGTCCGCGCTGGCGTCCGGCGTGGACTCCCAGCCGCCGCCGAGGCTTTTGTAAAGCTGGATGACGGAAGTCAGAATGTCGCTTTGCGAGACCACCAGACTGTCTTCGGCGGAAAGCAGGGTGCGCTGGGTATCCAGCACCTTTTGAAAATCAGCGAGGCCGGATTGGTACATCTGGTTGGCCATTTGCGCCGCGTTCCGGGCGGCGTCGGCGGCCTGAAGGCGGTTTTCCTGCCGCCGCCGTCCGGTGGCGTAGGCCGAGAGGGCGTTTTCCACGTCTCCCAGCGCGGTGAGCAGGCTTTGCTCGTAGCTGATGAGCGCCTGTTCCTGCGCGGCGTCCTGACTCTCGATCTGGCTGCGGATGCGCCCGCCGTCGAACAGGGTCGCGGCCAGACTTGCCGCCAGCGAACGAACGATGGTGGAAGGGTCGCCCAGCGACGAAAACGAATCGCCCTGCCAGCCGAAATGCCCGGAAAGGCGCAGACTGGGATACCGCGCCGCCACCCGTTCATGCACACGGGCGGTTTCCGCCAGCAGGCTTTGTTCTGCCGCCCGCACGTCCGGGCGACGGCGCAGCGCCTCCGAGGGAATGCCGATGGCAATGGATTGCGGCGCTTCGGGAAGAGAACGGGGGGGGGCAAGCTGAAGGGCGAGGCTATCCGGCGGCAGACCCAGAAGAATTTCCAGACTGTGCCCGCTGGTCGTGAGCGTGTGTTCCAGCGTTGGAATCGTGGCGCGGGTTTGTTCCAGCGCGGCGCGGCCTTGCTCCACGTCCAGTTGCGTCACCAGCCCGGCCTCGGCGCGCCAGCGGGTGATATTCAGCGTTTCCTGCTGGCTGGCGGTGTTGCGGTGGGCGATTTCAAGACGTTCCTGCGTGGCGCGGTATTCCACGTAATTGCGGGCGATTTCCGCCGCCAGCGTTACCTGCACATCTTCCAGCCGCGCCAGTTGCGCCGCCAGATCGCTTTCCGCGCCCGAAACGGCATGACGCACGCCGCCAAAAATATCCGGCTCCCAGCTGGCGTCAAATCCGGCGCTGTAGTTTGTGCGCGTGGCCGCGCCATTGCCGGGCGAACGGCTGGCGCCGCTGGAAAAACTCAGGCCGGGAAACCAGCCGGAGGCGGTGGCATCGCGGCTGGCGCGCACCTGCCGCAACCGCGCCTGCGCCGCCCGCACATCCGGCGCGCTCGACAAGCCACGCTCGATCAGTTCATTCAACAGGGGGTCTTCAAGCCGCTGCCACCAGCGCGCCAATTCCTGAAGTTCAGGCGTTTGCGCCGGAGTCTGCGGCGCATCGCGCTGCCAGACGGCGGGAATTTCCACATGGGACACCCGCTGGCTGAGGTCAGGCGCAGGCGCAAACAGGGCGCAACCGCCCAGGGCCGCCGCCAGAACAAGCGGCAGCCCCATGCGGGCAGGGCGGGGGAAAGGCAAATTAAAATTCATCATGAAAGCGCGGCATCAGGGAACGAAAGAAAAGTGTCATGCAGTGTAATCAAAGGAGAACATCGGAAACAAGCGGGGATACAGGTTTTACAGCTTGTTACGCCGGGGAAATGATATGGGGCGGGAGACGGCGCGAATTTTTTGCGGGGTTGCTTTCAGTTTGTTTCCAGCCGCAGGTGGGCGCGTTCGGCATACAGGGCGTAGAGTTTTTGTTGTGGAAATCGCGCTTCCAGCGCCGCAAAGGCCGTTGCGGCCTGCTCAAAATTGTCTGCCTGCCAGAAGGCAGAAGCGGCTTGCCAGTCGGCGAGTTCCTGCGCCCGGGCCGCCGCTTCTTCAAAGCGCAAGGGGAGATAGACGCGGACGGCCTGCGTTTTGCCCTTGACCGTGACGGTGTCCAGATACTGAAAGGCAAAGGCGTCCTGAGCCGCGTTCCGGGTGTGCTCGCTGACGACGATCGGGACGCCGTAGCGGGGACAAAGCCCTTCCAGCCGCGCCGCGAGATTGACGCTGTCGCCGATCAGCGTGTAATTGACCAGATCCGCCGATCCCATGTTGCCGACATAGGTTGGGCCGGTGTGAATGCCTGCGCCCATGCGGATTTTTACGCCGAATTCGGCCAGAAGTTCATCGTTTACGGCGCGGAGTTTTTCCTGCATGGACATTGCGGTCTGGATGGCGCGAGCCGGGTGGCGATCTACATCCAGCGGCGCGTTCCAGAAGGCCATCAGGGCGTCGCCGATGAATTTGTCCAGCGTGCCGTCCTGTTCGCGCACCAGCGCGGTCATGGGCGTGAAATAGCGGTTCAGGAGCTTGACGATCTGCGGCGGCGAGAGGGTTTCGGAGAGGGTCGTAAAATCGCGGATGTCGGTAAACAGGATGGACAATTCCCGCTCCTCGCCCGCGAAAAGATCGCCGCGCAAGCGGGTGATGCGTTTGACGATTTCCGGCGAAACGTAATGGGAAAAAGCGTTGCGTAAGACGAGTTTTTGTTTTTCTTCCTGCCAGAAGCGCAAAAAGAGGAGCAGCGACCCCAGCAGGACGATCGTCATGCTGATGTAGAGCGGCGACACAAACAGCCCTTGAACAAAAAAGTGACGCGCCCCCAGAAAGGTGGCGGCAAGCAATGCGACGGCGATGGGCAGATAAATTCCGGGGCGGGCAAAGCCGAACACGAGGGTGGCGATCAGTCCGGCGGAAAGGATCGCCAGAAGTTGCAGGCCGGGACTCCAGGGAGGGACGCGGATGGCGTTTTGAGAAAGGAGCGCGTCCAGAATGGCGGCATGGATTTCCACGCCGGGGTAGGCCGAATCCAGAGGCGTGGCGCGAATATCCAGAAGTCCCGGCGCGGAAGTGCCGACAAAGACAATTTTCCCCGCGAGCGCTTCGGGCAACGCCGTTTGCTGGAGAACCTCCCTGGCGCTGATGTAGGGATAGGTGCGTCCGGGGCCGATAAAGGGAATGTGCAGGGAACCCTGCGGGCTGACCGGCACGACGAGCGAGCCGATGCGAATGGATTCGAGGCCATCCGGCCCGGATTGCGCGATGAGGTTGCGCTTGCCCATGCTGAGCATCAGGGTTTGCAGCGCCAGGGCGGGATAGACCGCGTCCCGCGTTTGAATGAGAAGGGGCATCTGCCGCACAATGCCGTCACTGTCCGGCGCGGCGTTGATGAGGCCGATCGGCGCTTTGTCGCGTAGAACCGGGAGCGGCAGCAGGATTTGGCGCGCGACGGGCAGGTGGCGGGTAAAAGGCGGCGCGCCCGGACGGGCGCGTTCGATCACGCGGGCGAGGGTCGGGAGTTCCGGCGTGGCGGCGTCGGTTTCCGGGAGTGTGGCCCCGTCCTCTGTCGCAAACCGGGCATACGCGCCCAGTACCACCGGGGCTTCCTGCACGGCGCGGGCGAGCGCCTGATCGTAATCATGGAGTTCCGGGGGCAGCCCCTTGAATTCCAGCGTGACGGATTTGTCGCGTTGCAGGGCTTGCCGCATTTCTTCCGGGGAAGCGCGATCCGGTTCGACAAACAGGAGATCCATGCCGATGGCCGCGACCTGATACTGCCGGAGTTTATCCACCAGATCGGCCATGCGGTAGCGCGGCCAGGGGAATTGTCCGTAGGCGGCGAGCGAGGCGTCGTCAAGGTCAATGATGACGGGAACCGGGGACGGCGCTGGCGCGCTACGCAACGGCAGGAGCATGTCGTAGACCTTGAGATCAAGACGGCAGATCAGGGCGGGCTGGGCGACATACAAAGCCATCATGCCCAGCGTGATGGCGACGCCGAGCAGGAGCGTGGAAAACCAGGCGGCCTGCGGGAGACGGCGCAGGGACGCAAACCGGTTCATGATGCGGAGGACGGTTCCGACGCCTGAAACTGGGGATCCGGGAAACGGGCGTAAATCAGCGGCAAGATATTGCAAATATCATCCATGCGCTCAGCCAGCGCGGGGTCAAAATGCGTGCCGGCGTTTGTGCGTACAAAACTGAGCGCCTCGTCAAAAGACCAGGGGTTTTTATAGCAGCGTGGCGAGGCCAGGGCATCGAAAACATCGGCAATGGCCGTGATGCGGGCGACCAGCGGAATCGCTTCTCCGGCCAGACGCCCTTCGTTGCTGGCGTCCCGATACCCCGTGCCGTCCCATTTCTGATGATGGTGCAGGGCAATGTCATAGGCGATGCGGTAGATGTCGCCCTGACCGGAGAGCGTGTCCGCGCCCATTACGGTGTGGTTTCGCATGATTCTGAATTCTTCTGCCGTCAGTTTGCCCTTTTTTTTCAGGATCAGGTCACTAATGCCGACTTTGCCAATATCATGAAGCATGGCGGCCAGACGCAGGCGGCCTTTTTCATAACGGATGATTTCCGGCTCATAGCCCATGTACTCCGCCCAGCATTGATACAACTCCGCCGCGAGCGAACCGACGCGTTCCGCGTGGGCGCTGGTTTCGCTGGGATCATGGATGGCGGCGGCGTGCAGGAGACAATAGATGCTCCGGCGCTGGACGGCGCTTTGCTCAATGATCTGGCCCACCTCGCGAGCCAGAATTTTGGCGTTCTGCGCCATGATGGCGCTGAAAGGGGCGGCCTGACCGGTACGGGAATCCAGACTGTTGATGAGTTGCAACACGCCAGAGACTTCGCCCATCCGGTTGAAAAAGGGCACGCTGAGCATGGAGTGGGTTCGATAGCCCGTTTTTTCATCAAAGGCCATGTTGAAGTGATAGGGCGCGTCGGGCGGCAAGGCATGGACGTCGTCCAGCGCGAGCGCCTGCCCGGAAACGGCGACATACCCGGCGAGGGAGTCCGTGCTGATCGGCATACGGACATTGGCATAGGCGTGCTTATGGGCGGCATGGGTTGAAAACAGGGCGACGTTATGGGTGTACGCGAAAACCAGTTCCGCGCCTTCGACCAAAAAGACCGTTCCCGCTTCCGCATGAGTGATCTCCCGCGCTTTGGCGAGGATGCGATCCAGAATGATGCTGGTGTCGCGGTACTGGTTTAACTCCTCCAGAAACAGGAGCAGCCAGTTGCTGCCATAGCGGACGGAGGGCATCAGCCCAAACGGGACGATGTGCATCCCTTCGCGCGCCACATACAGGTTGACGCCTTTCCTGCTCTCGGCCAGCAGTCTGGCTTCCAGTTGATCCAGTTCCGGGTCGGTGCGTTCTGGCGCGTGGTGCGCGAGCAGCATGTGCTGGACGCCCGCCGCATGGGCGACCTCGACCCAGCGTTCCCAGGTGGAATGGCCCCAGCCCGGCTGGTAGTCGGCGCTGGAATACATGGCATCGACCACCGCAATATCGGCCCCCGCCACCATCTCCCGGCTACTGGCAAGCGACTCTGGCGTTCCGGTAATTTCATGGTCGCCGGTGTACACAAACACGGCGTCGTCGGCGCGCACCCGGTAGCCGAGACAGCCGCCGGGATGGTTTGTTTCAAAAACCTCGACAGAGATTTTGGGGGCGATGCTCAAGGTGTCCTGGGTGTGCACCTCATGCAGGATCACACATCCCTTGAGGGCGTCAAAAGGCACCGGGAAAATGCCGCTTTGGTAGAAAAAATCCGGGATATGTCTGAGTCTGTCGGGGATATGAACATGGGTTGTCCATCCCGGCGTGTGCAGCGGCTTGAAGAACCACAGTCCGACAATGTGATCCGCGTGACCGTGGGTGATGAAAATATGGCATTCACCCTGT
>JAITNI010000340.1 GCA_031290535.1 Zoogloeaceae bacterium | reverse complement strand
AGCTGGTGGTCTTTTCAAGAAAATCCTGCGCCAGCCCTCCCGCATGAACCTTGGTCTGGCCTGCCTGACCTGCTTTTCCGGCAGGGAAAGGCTATACTTGTCGCCTTCTTTCTTCCCTTGTCAGACACTCAAATCCCTTCCCGCCCACAACAAAGGAAAACTCTCATGAGCGAAAACCCTCCGGTCATTCTGGTGGTGGAAGATGACCCCAATTTGCGCGAAGCCATTGGCGATACGCTGGAACTGGCGGGGCGCGGGGCGCTCCTTGCTTCCGGCGGCGAGGAGGCGCTGGAGATTCTGGCGCGGGAAAAGGTTTCCATCGTAGTAAGCGATGTCCGCATGATGCCGATGGACGGCATCGCGCTCCTGAAGGCCATCCGCCTCAGACATCCGCAATTGCCGGTGCTGCTGATGACCGCCTATGCGGAAATCGACCGGGCGGTGGAGGCCATGCGTTCCGGCGCCTGCGATTTTTTATTGAAACCCTTTGAACCCGGCGCGCTGCTGGCGCAGATCGACAAATACGCCCTGCCCGACCCCCAGACTGTCACCGATGTCATCGCCCATGACCCGGCCAGCGCCAATCTGTTCGGCATTGCTGCAAGGGTGGCGCAGACCGACGCCACGGTGCTCCTCACGGGGGAATCCGGTGTGGGCAAGGAAGTGGTGGCGCGCTTTATCCATCGCCACTCCGCGCGCAAAAATGGCCCTTTCGTCGCCATCAACTGCGCCGCGATTCCCGAAACTCTGCTGGAAGCGACCCTGTTCGGCTACGAAAAAGGCGCGTTTACCGGCGCGCAGACCGCGCAGGCGGGCAAGTTCGAGCAGGCCGAGGACGGTACCCTGTTGCTCGATGAAGTCACCGAAATGACCCTCGCCCTGCAAGCCAAGCTCCTGCGGGTGTTGCAGGAGCGCGAGGTGGAGCGGGTGGGCGGCAAAAAGCCGATTGCGCTCAACATCCGCATCATCGCCACCTCCAACCGGGATATGGCGGCGGCGGTCAGCCGGGGGGGCTTTCGGGAAGATTTGTATTACCGCCTCAACGTGTTTCCCATCCTCATCCCCGCCCTGCGTCAGCGTCCCGGCGACATTGTGCCGCTGGCGCGGCATTTTTTGCAGGAACAGGGCACGGTCATGGGACGCGCTGGTCTTGCCTTCTCTTTTTCGTCGGAAAGCCTGCTCGCCGCGCACCCCTGGCCCGGCAATGTGCGGGAACTGGAAAATGTCGTGCAGCGGGCGATGATTCTTGCGCCGGGAAACGTCATCGGCCCGGAACATCTGGGGCTACAGGGCACGTATTCGCAGCCGTTGACGGATTTTGTTCCTCCCGCAGAAAAATTGTCGGAATCCGAAAAAAGAGTCGATAATGGAAGTATGAAGGACTTGGAGCGTGAGCACATCCTGAAGACCCTGGCCGAAGTCGGCGGCTCCCGCAAGGCGGCGGTGGAGCGTCTGGGCATTTCGGAACGCACCCTGCGCTACAAGCTGAAACAATACAAGGAAGAAGGCCATTTTCAGGAATAATGGCTCCCGGCAGATTCCTGGCTTGAAATTTGCATCAGGCTGTCAAAGAGAAATCGGAGTTCATGATGGACACGCAAGGCATTGAACAAATGCTCAACCTGCTGCGAAGCACAGCAGCGCAGGCCGGTAGCGCCAAACCGGCAGAAACCGGCGCGACCCCCGGCGGCGCGGATTTCGCGCAGGTACTGAAAAGCTCTATTGACCAGGTCAACAACGCCCAACAGCAGGCCACCCACATGGCGGAAAATCTTGCCGCAGGCCACAACGAACAAAACCTGCACGAAGTCATGATCGCCCTGCAAACCGCCTCTATCTCCTTTCAGGAAATGGTGCAGGTTCGCAATCGTCTGGTCACGGCCTACCATGATGTGATGAATATGCAGGTTTGAGCGTGGAAATGCGCCGCCAGAAAAGTCTGGCGCGACGCATACTCAGGCCACCCGTTTCTCTCTCGCCAGATGTGTGCGGCTTGTTGTCTTTTGCCGCGCCACGCAATTCCCTTGATGATCTTGCCGTCTTGCCGGAGAAAAGCCAGAACGAATCCCCGAAAGCTGGCTCCCGTCCCCTTGCCGAAGTAAAATACCCCCTTTCTTTTTTCCTCGCCCCGGAGAATTCCCATGCCCATCGTTTCCATGCGCCAACTGCTCGACCACGCCGCCGAAAACGGCTATGGTCTGCCCGCCTTCAATGTCAATAACATGGAACAGGTCTGGGCCATCATGGAAGCCGCCCATGAACTCAACGCGCCCGTCATCATGCAGGCGTCCGCCGGGGCACGCAAGTATGCCGGGGAGCCGTTTTTGCGGCATCAGATTCTGGCGGCACTGGAAGCCTATCCGCATATTCCGGTGGTCATGCATCAGGATCACGGGCAATCACCCGCCGTGTGCATGGCGGCGATCAAGTCCGGTTTTTCCTCGGTGATGATGGATGGCTCGCTGCTCGCCGACGGCAAGAGCGTCGCCAGTTACGAGTACAACGTCGGCGTGACGCAAAAAGTGGTGGAATTCTCCCATGCCATCGGCGTTTCTGTGGAGGCGGAACTGGGCGTTCTGGGATCGCTGGAAACCTTGCAGGCCGATAAAGAGGACG
>JAITNI010000335.1 GCA_031290535.1 Zoogloeaceae bacterium | reverse complement strand
CCACCGTAGTTTGCGCCAGCCGCCCGGAAATGTCGCTCTCAATCTGAAGGGCGCGCAATTCAACGGCTTGTTCCGCGCCGCTGACGGAAAGCCGAACCGGGGGAAGCGGCGCAATGTCCTCTGCGCCCCGCGCCAGCGGCGCATCCGACGCATTGGCGGCAGGCGAAACCGGCGACGAACCGTTTGCACCCTGTACGCTGTAAAGAAAAGCGGGGGCAAAGACCAGGCAAAGCAGCACAACCAGCGCCGCCATGATCTGTTTTTGGGTGCGGAGGGAAGGCATGGTGAAATCCTTTCTGGAGCGCGGGCGTCACTGGAAATGGAAGCAGTATTATGCATGAAACAGATGCGGTTGCGATAGGCGGCAGGCAATCGCATGAATTTTTTGTCATTGATTCCCTGTCGTCAAAACCCTCTTTAGGAAAACTCTGGACAACTCCCAACCGTTCGGGCTGAACTTGTCGAAGCCTTCGTTGTTACAAGTTCAGTCACTGGCGGGACAAGGGGATGTGGGAAGCGCGATCGGACCATTTACTGCGCTACGCGCAGGATTTGGATGTTCATGCGCTAGCCCTGCTGCGCCAGCTTGCGCCTCGCGCATGGGCATGGTAATCTCTCCGCCTTGCTTTGCGCCCGGATTTTCGGGCGCTTAAAGCAGTCTTCGTCATCAGGTGCTGCTGACCTTTCGGTCGGCGGTTAAACGGGAAAGCGGTGCGCGTTTTTATCGAACGCAAAGCCGCTGCTGCCCCCGCAACGGTCAGCAAGTGGGGTTCCATCTTTACGCCACTGGGTTTTTATAAAACCTGGGAAGGCGATGGAACAAGTCTTGCAAGCCCGGATACCGGCCTCGATGCGATCCTCTGGAAGTGCTGCGGGGGTGCAGCGCGACATTGTCTTCGCCCTTCCCTCCTGCGCTTCCCTTTGTCATTGTGATTCATCGTGATTTCAGCCTGCGGGGACGCCGGTCTGAAGGGAGTGTCATCCATGTTTACCCCACTCAACAACCCCCCTGTGGCGGCGGCCTTTTTGCGGCCTGCGCGCTCAATTGCCCTTTCCTCTGCTTTTGCCCTGCTGCCGCTTGCCGCTGCTGTGGCTCAGACGGCGGAGACAGAAACGGGCGAAAAAATCATCGTCACCGCCACGCGCCAACCCACGCGGGCGAGCGAAATTCTCTCCGACGTGACCGTGATCGACCGCGAGGAAATCGAACGCAGTGGCCAGAATACCATTGCCGACCTGCTTGTCCACCAGCCCGGCATCCAGACCAGTTCCAACGGCGGGCCGGGCACGTCCACTTCCTTTTACGTGCGCGGTGCGAATTCCGATCAGACCAAGGTGCTGGTCGACGGCATTCCCATCAATTCCCTCGACGGTTCCGGCTCGCCCTTGCGCTTCATCCCGTTGGGCAATGTGGAGCGCATCGAAATCCTGCGCGGCCCGGCGGCCACGCTGTACGGTGCGGACGCGCTCGGCGGCGTCATCCACATCATCACCCGGCGCGGCGCACCCGGCTTGAAGGCGGACGCCTTTGTCGGCTATGGCTCGCACAACACCCGTCAGGCCACAGCGGGACTTTCCGGCGGCAATGCGCGCTGGCGTTTTCGCGTTGAGGCAAACGATTACGAAACCGACGGCATTTCCGCCTCGCGCCACGCCAGCAACAAGGATGCCGACAAGGACGCTTACCGCACTACAGGCGGCGCGGTTTCGCTCTCCTTTTTGCCGACCGACCAGCATGAATTCGGCGCAAGTTACCGCGCCAACAAGGGGGTCGCGCATTACGACAGCGGCAACACTCCGGCGGACGGCGATTACGACCAGCGCGACTATTTCGAGACCCGTCAATGGCAGGTCTTCAGCAAAAACCGTTTTTTTGACGGCCTCTGGAAAAGCACGCTGCAATATGGCGAAGCGCGAGACGATCAGGAAAACTTCGGTTGGGATTCCTGGGGCTGGCCGCCCGGCGAAACCCGCGACCTGCTTTTCACACGCACCCGGCAGCTTTCCTGGCAAAACGATGTGCGCCTGCCGCTGGGCAATCTCCTGCTGGCGGCGGAGCATCTCCGGCAAAACATTCGCCCCAAAGCGGACTACGAAACCAATCGCATGACCAACAAGGCTTTGCTCGTCGGCTGGACGGCGCACGCGGGCGACCATAGCTGGCAATTGAACGCCCGCAATGACGACCATTCCAGATTCGGGCATGAAACTACGTACAGTCTCGCCTATGGCTACCAGATCAGCCCCGCATTCCGCGCCCGCGCCAGTTATGGCACGGCCTTCAAGGCCCCCTCGCTCTACCAGCTGTATTCAAAATACTGGGGCGCCGGCAATCCCGACCTGAACCCTGAACAAGCGAAGAACCGGGAAGCCGCCCTCATCTGGGAACGTGGCCCGCATACCGCTTCGGCGACCTGGTATCTGAACAAGGTCAAGGATTTAATCAGTTGGGGTTTCAGCGGCTACGAGAATATTGCCAGCGCGCGGCTTTCCGGGGTGACGCTCGCCTATTCCGGCCAATTCGACGCCTGGCGTCTCGGCGCGACTTACGACTGGCTTGACGCGAAAGACGAAGACAAGGATTTCCGTCTGGGTCGCCGCGCGAAAAATACGGTGGGCTTCAATCTCAGCAGGGATTGGGGCAAACTCACGACCGGCGCGGAAATCATCGCCATCGGCAGTCGTTACGACCGGAGTTACGCGAAAACCGACGCCAACAAGGAAAAATTGGGTGGCTATGGCCTGACCAACCTGACGGCAAGTTACGCGCTGACCCGTGATCTCAAGCTCGAAGCGCGGCTCAACAACGTCTTCGACAAAAAGTATGAAACCGCCAGATATTTCGGCACTGACGGCTTCAATGCCTTCATTGGCCTGCGCTACAGTCCCAAATAAACGCCCCGGCGCGTTGCCGCCGCCTGCCGCCGCCCGTCTCTGGCGGCGGGGGCGGCGGTTTTTTGTCGCCTGTTCTGTGGCCGCTTGCGGTGTGGCGTTTACTGTCTTTCCCCCACTGGCGGCGGGCGAACCGGCCTCCAAAAAAACACTGAACCTTTCCCCACCGTTCGGGCTGAGGCAATCGTTGCCCTTGCCTGTACAGGGAACGCCCTTCGACAAGCTCAGGGCGAACGGCTTTGTTCAGGAGGTTCCCAAAAAAATCGTCTCGCTGGATTTATGCACGGACTGGATGCTGGCCCGTTACGCGCCCCCGGAGCGCATCGCGGCTTTTTCGCCGATGCATCGCGCCTATTTCGCGCCCTGGATGCCCGAAGCGCTGCGCCACGCGCCTACCCACACGGGCGAGGCGGAAAATATCCTGCGCTTGCAGCCCGATCTGGTCATCGTTGGGCAATACAATGTGCCGCTGCTGCGGGCGCAATTACAACGCTTGGGCCTGCGGGTAGAAATTCTGCCGCTCTCTACCCTGCCGGACGCGGTGCCCGAATACGAACGCCGCTTTCTCGCCCTGCTCGGTCTGCCGCCCGAACGCGCCAGCCTGCCGCCCAC
>JAITNI010000296.1 GCA_031290535.1 Zoogloeaceae bacterium | reverse complement strand
GGCATTCACATTTTTTTCCCCGACCCCTGGCACAAAAAGCGCCACCACAAGCGCCGCCTGATTCAGCCGCCGTTTATCAAACTGCTCGCCAGCCGCCTGCAAGCGGGCGGCATCCTGCATTGCGCGACGGATTGGGAGGAATATGCCCAGCAGATGCTGGACGTCCTCGCCGCCGAACCCGCGCTGACCAATACCGCAGAAACCTACGCCCCCCGCCCCGACTATCGCCCGCTGACCAAGTTTGAAAATCGCGGTCTGCGTCTGGGGCATGGGGTGTGGGATCTGGTGTTTTGTCGCCGCCCCTCCCTGACCTGACCTGACCTTATTGAGGATACATCGCATGTGGTTCAAAAACCTGCAACTCTATCGCCTGCCCGCGCCGTGGAATATCAGCCGGGAAACCCTCAACGCCCAACTGGAAGGCGGGCGTTTTCATCCCTGCGCGAGCCAGGAACCCCTGTCGCGGGGCTGGGTGGCTCCCCGCGCCGAGGATGGCGAGGCGCTCGTGCATTCGGTGGGCGGGCAATGGCTATTGACGCTGGCCGTCGAGCAACGCCTGCTGCCGTCCTCGGTGGTGAATCAGGAGGTCTCGGAACGCGCCGAAAAACTGGCGCTTGAGCAGGGCTATCCGCCCGGACGCAAAGCCCGACGCGACATGAAAGAGCGCGTCACGGAGGAATTCCTGCCCCGCGCCTTCACCCGCCGCCGCACAACCGCCGTCTGGATTGACCCGCGCAATGGCTGGCTGGGCGTCGATGCCCCCAGTCTCATCAAGGCCGAAGAAGCGCTTGAACATCTGCGGCAATGCCTGGACGATTTGCCGCTAACGCTGGTGCAAACCCAACAATCCCCCGTCTCCGTGATGGCCGACTGTCTGGTCAGCGGCGACGCGCCCGCCGGATTTACGGTCGACCGGGACTGCGAGCTGAAATCGGTGGATGAGGAAAAAGCCGCCGTGCGCTACGTGCATCACCCGCTGGAAGGCGACCACATCGGCGAAGAAATCCGCGCCCACATCTCGAACGGCAAATTTCCGACGCGACTGGCGCTCACCTGGGACAACCGCATTTCCTTTGTGCTGACCGAAAAGGGCGAAATCAAGCGGCTGGCGTTTTTGGATGTGTTGAAAGAGAACGTTGAACAGGGCGTCGAAAACGCCGAAGAACTCTTCGAGGCTGAATTCGCCCTCATGAGCGGAGAATTTGTCCGCTTCATCCCGGCGCTGCTGGAAGCGCTGGGGGGGGAACGGAGCGCGGAATAACGAAACGGCGACAAAGCCACGCCGGTTTGCGCTTTCAGCGCCGCAAAACCGTTTTCCGCTCAACGGCCTGCGGGGCAGGCAAGGTGGAAGGCTCACCACGAACGGAAAATTGTGGAAACCGCTATATCATTCCAGCATTTCCTTCAACGCATACAGCGTCTCCAGCGCTTCCCTCGGCGTGAGAGTGTCGGGGGTGAGGTGGGCGAGTTTTTCCAGGGCGGGGTGCGGTTCGGGTTCCAGACGGGGCGGGAGGGTGCTGAACAGGTCGGGCTGGCGGGAATTGTCGGCGGCTTTTTGTTCCAGATCGCGCAATTCCTTGCGGGCGTTTTTGAGCACGCCGGACGGCATTCCGGCCAGCGCCGCCACCTGAATGCCGTAGCTCTGGTTGGCCGGGCCTTCTTCCACAGCGTGCAAAAACACAATGCGCTCGCCATGTTCGACGGCGTCCAGATGCACATTGGCAAAGCGGGAATATTCGCCCGCCAGTCGGGTCATCTCGAAATAATGCGTCGCAAACAGGGTGAGGCTGGCGTTTTTTTCCAGCAGGTGCCGGCAGATGGCAAAGGCCAGCGCCAGCCCGTCAAAGGTGGAAGTGCCGCGCCCGATTTCGTCCATCAGCACCAGACTCATGGGCGTGGCGTGGTGCAGGATGGCGGCGGCTTCGGTCATTTCGACCATGAAGGTGGAGCGCCCCGAGGCGAGGTCGTCGGAAGCGCCGATGCGGGTAAAAATGCGATCCAGCGGCCCCAGCAGGGCGCGTTCGGCAGGCACAAAACTGCCGATGTGGGCGAGCAGAACCATCAGCGCCGTCTGGCGCATGTAGGTGGACTTGCCGCCCATGTTGGGGCCGGTAATGAGGAGCAGTCGCCGCTCGTCCGTGAGGGCAAGATCGTTGGCGATGAAGTTTTCGCCCGAAGCGGCCATCTCCCCTTCCACCACCGGATGCCGCCCGGCGGTAATGCCGAGACCCGGCGTGGCGGTAAATTCCGGCTGCCGCCAGTCGCGGGCGAGCGCCGTATCAGCAAAAGCGGCCAGCATGTCGAGTTCCGCCACGGCGCGGGCAATTCGCAACACCCGGCGGACTTCGGGTTGCAGGCGGGTCAAAATCTCTTCAAACAGCCGCTTTTCCCGCGCCAGCGCGTGTTCCTGCGCGGAAAGCGCCTTGTCCTCAAAGGTTTTCAGTTCCGGGGTAATGTAGCGTTCGGCGTTTTTGAGGGTCTGGCGGCGGCGATAATCGTCGGGCACCTTTTCGGTGTGGGCGTGCGTGACCTCAATATAAAAACCATGCACCTTGTTGAATTCCACCTTCAGGCTGGCGATGCCGGTGCGTTCGCGTTCCCGCGCTTCCATGTCCATGAGAAACGCGCCGCAGTTGTCGTTCAGGGCGCGCAGTTCGTCCAGTTCGGCATCAAACCCCGACGCAATCACGCCGCCCTCGCGCAACAGGGCGGCGGGTTCGGAGGCGATGGCGGACTGAAGCAGGGCCAGCACCTGCGCCGGAATTTCCAGATCGACGCACAGTGCTGTCAGCAAAGGACTGGCGTTTTGTCGCAGCGGTTCGGAAAGGGCGGGAAGACCGGCGAGCGAATCGCGCAGGGCGGAAAGATCGCGCGGACGGGCATTCATCAGCGCCACGCGGCCCGCAATGCGTTCCAGATCGGCCTGTCCCTTGAGCGCGACGCGCAGTGTTTTGGCGAGATGGCCGTACTCTTCCGAAAGATTCGCCACCGCCGCCTGCCGCGCCGCCGGAATCTCCGGGTCACGCAGGGGATGGTGCAGGGCGTGGCGCAAAAAACGCGCCCCCATGCTGGTGACGCAGGTATCCAGCAGGGAAAAAAGCGTTGGCGCGGCCTGACCGCGCAGGGTTTCCGTCAATTCCAGATTGCGCCGCGTGGCGGTATCCAGCCCCAGATAGCGGCTTTCCTCTTCCACCTGCATGGCTTCCACATGCGGCAGGGCGCGGGCTTGCGTCGCCTGCGCGTACTGAAGCAGCGCCCCGGCGGCGGCCAACGCTGGCCCCAGATGCTCCGCGCCAAACCCGGCCAGAGAATGCGTTTTGAAATGGGCGCACAGGAGCGCCGTGGCGTTTTCGGCCTCAAAATGCCAGTCGGGACGGCGCGTCTGCGCGGCGGTGGATGAACCGACGCGCCCGAAAAACGGGAGTTCCAGACTTTCCGGCAACAGGATTTCCGCCGGACGCAGGCGTTCCAGTGTGGCGGACAGGTCGGCCTCCGGCACTTCCGTGAGAATGAACGCGCCGGAAGCCAGATTGAGCCGCGCCAGCCCGAACGTCTGGCGGGCGCGGGCCAGCGCCAGCAGCCAGACATCCTTGCGCTCGTCCAGCAGGGAAGCGTCGGTCAGCGTGCCGGGCGTGACGATGCGCGATACCACCCGCTCCATCGGCCCCTTGCCGCTGGCCGGGTCGCCCATCTGCTCGCAAATCACCACCGATTCACCCAGCCGCACCAGCTTGCCCAGATAGCCTTCCAGCGCGTGATACGGAATGCCCGCCATGCGAATGGGCTGTCCAGCGGATTGTCCGCGTGTGGTCAGCGTGATGTCCAGCAAGCGCGCCGCCTTCTCGGCATCGGCATAAAACATCTCATAAAAATCCCCCATGCGATACAGGAGCAAAGTGTCTGGATGCTGCGCCTTCAGCGCCAGATATTGCTGCATCATCGGCGTGTGCCGGACGGGTTCGGAGGTTTTTTGGGCAGTCATAACGATGGCGGGAAAAAAGGGGAAGGCGGATTTTATAGCGATTCCCGAAAACTCTCACATTTTTGCCGTTCGTGGTGCGTTTATAGCTGCCCCATAATTTTCCGTTCGTGGTGAGCCTGCCGAACCACGCCCAACAACCAGACTCAGAGCAAACGGGAAACTTCCTTGCGTGGAAAATGGATTAAAAAAAACGCTTTGCTTTCTATCAAAAAAGATACACAATGACTTCATGAACGGGAAAACAGTCCTCGCTAAACTTAAAGCCGCTGGATGGAGGCTTGACCACATCAACGGCAGTCATCACATCATGACGAAAGGCACTCAGAGCGTCCCCGTCCCGGTTCATGGGACACATGACCTGCCGCCCGGAACGTTATCCTCGATTGCCCGTCAAACCGGCGTCAAACTGAAATAAGGAAAGATCATGGAAATTCGCTATCCAGCCCAGATCGAACAGGACGCAGAAGGCAATTACCTCGTGCAGTTTGTGGACATGGAAGACACCTTCACTTACGGCAACACGCTGGAAGAAGCCTTGTTCAATGCTTCCGAAGTGCTCACGGGAATGCTGGACACCAAAATCAACCACAATTTTGAAATTGCCGAGCCGACCCCCGGTCTGCCGAACGTCCATTACATCGCGCCAGACGCCAAAACACAGGCGGCGCTGCTGGTGAAAAAAGCGCGGGGAGATCGCAGCCTTGCCGATTTGGCGCGTTCTCTTGATACCTCATGGCCCGCCGCGCAACGCCTCGAAAATCCGAACCACTGGCCTTCCCTGCGGGCGCTAGATCGCGCCGCCGCCGCATTGGGCAAGCGGCTTGTGCTGTCAATGGAGTAAATCCGGTTGTGTGCGGCAAAGCCCCCCGGCAGCGCGTAGGGAATTGCGGGCAATTGCCGTTAATCCCCTGCCAACCGCGCCTTGGCGGCAGCGCGAGTTTTCAGGGCTTCGGCGACGGCATCCTGGGGCACCCAGGCGTGAGGATAGCCAAAACGCTGTCCGATCTGGTCATAGAGGACAATGGCGGCTTCGGTTTTGCCTTGCTGTTCCAGGACTCGGCCTTTTTCAAGCAGTACCCGAGCGATCACGTGGTTTGTGCGCCCGATCAATCCATCGCGGTATTCGCCACTTCCGGTAATGGGGCGTCCCGCACGCTGTTCAATGTCGTCATAAATCGCCAATGCGGCCTCGAAATCGCCTTGTTGGCGCAGAATCCTGGCCTTCCGAAAAAGCGCGTCGACCGTTCTGTCTGTAATCCGGGGATGCGTGATCTTTCCGAAACGGCGATCCAGTACGGCAAACGCAGCCAGAGTTTCGTCGTTGTTCTTTTCAACCAAGTGCATGATGCCCTTTATCCAAAACACCACCGCAAGTCTATGGTAAAGCGCCGCGACCGTATCACTTTGCGTATCCGGGTAGTCTTTGGCATCAAACCATTCGTCAAGATAAGCCAGAGCGCGGGAGGACAAAGGGTCTTCGTGCGCCTGTGCACGCCATTGCTGCCGGATGCTTTCGCAAACCGGGTTGGCGGCGGGCCTCTCTTTTTTATCACGGAAAAGCGTGTACTCTTCACGATATGCTCGCGCTACAGCTTCCCGCACCTCTGGCGCAGTGTCCGCGCAGGAACGCCGATCAATTTCTTCGTAGAGGGCGCGGGCGGTTGGATAATCGGATTTTTCGCCTGCAATGGCGGCTTTTTGGTACAGCGCGTGGATGATTTGCTCCCGGATGGCGGGAGCCGTTTCTGCATCAAAACGCCGGATAATGTCGTCGTAAAGGGCGAGACCCGCTGCCGGGTTCTGCGCTTCCTGAACCCGGCCTTTTTCGACGAGCGAATGGACATAGTGCGCCCGAACGGCAGGATGATGGTCTTGACCGAAACGGCGTTCAATGCCATCAAAAATGGCAAGCGCTGCGGTTGGGCCGCCGCAATCCCGTT